>DASUAS010000357.1:0-19640 GCA_035763625.1 Acidimicrobiia bacterium | reverse complement strand
GTGCTGGTGGGGTGTGCGGCGCTTCACCCGGGCGTTGACGTCGTGATCTCGGCGATCGCGGTCAAAGAGGCGGGCCGACGACGTGCCGCGGGTGGTCGCGCCGGCAAGGGTGCGCTCCGGGTCGTCGAGCGCAACACGCTGGCGTACCGGCGCATGTGGCTCGCGTTCGTCAGTGGCCTCTTCGAACCGCTGTTGTACCTGCTCTCGATCGGCATCGGGGTCGGTGGGCTGGTCGGCAAGGTGCCGGGACCTGGCGGCCAACCGATCGCGTACGACCAGTTCGTCGCGCCCGGTCTCATGGCGGCGGCGGCGATGAACGGCGCGGTGCTCGACACCACGTTCAACTTCTTCTTCAAGTTCAAGTACGCGCACACCTACGACGCGATGTTGGCGACACCGCTCGAGGTGGGCGACATCGCCCGGGGCGAGCTGCTGTGGGCGCTGATCCGCGGCGGCGTGTACTCCGCCGTCTTCCTCGTGACGATGGTGTGCATGGGTCTGGTGGGCTCGTGGTGGGCGCTGCTCGCACTGCCGGCGGCGGTGCTCGTCGCGTACGGGTTCGCCGGGGCGGGCATCGCGGCGACGACCTTCATGCGGTCGTGGACCGACTTCGACTTCGTCAACCTCGCCCTCATCCCGATGTTCCTCTTCGCCGCCACGTTCTTCCCGCTCTCGCAGTACCCGGAGGGGCTGCAGTGGGTGGTGAAGTGCACGCCCCTCTACCAGGGCGTCGCGTTGGAGCGGGGACTCACCACCGGCCAGCTCACCTGGACCATGTTGCTGAACGTCACCTACCTCGTGGTCATGGGCACCGTCGGCCTGAGGATCGCCACCCGCCGCCTGCGCCAACTGCTCCAGCCGTAGCCACCCGAGTCACGCAGCTTCGTCGTCAGGCCGGGACGCGGGGCGCGTAGGTGGGGCGCGTGGCTTCGAAGGCGTCGATCTCGGCGGTGTGGCGGAGGGTGAGGCCGATGTCGTCGAGGCCCTCGAGCAGGCGGTAGTGGTGGAAGTCGCTGAGGTCGAAGGGCTCGTCGAGGTCGATGGCGGGGACCGCCACCCGCCGGTCGACGACGTCGATGACGATCTCGGTCATCGGGTCGTCCTCGACCGCCCGCATGATCCGCGTCACCACCTCGGGCGGCAGCTCGACCGGCAGCAGCCCGATCTTCAGGCAGTTGTTCCGGAAGATGTCGGCGAACCGGGGTGAGATCACGGCGCGGAACCCGTAGTCCTCGAGCGCCCACGGCGCGTGCTCGCGCGACGACCCGGTGCCGAAGTTGGGTCCCGCCACCAGGATCTGCGCGCCGTCGAACTGCTCCTGGTTGAGCACGAAGTCGGAGCTCTCACGCCACTCCGAGAAGAGGCCCTCACCGAAGCCGGTGCGCTCGACCCGCTTGAGCCAGTCGCTCGGGATGATCTGGTCGGTGTCGACGTCGCTGCGGTCGAGCGGGACGGCCCGCGCCACGATCTCACGGACGGGTTCCATGTGGACCTACCTCCTCAGTCGAGGTCGTCGGGGGTCGCGAAGTGGCCGGCGATCGCGGTGGCCACCGCGACCTCGGGCGAGACGAGGTGCGTGCGGCCGCCCTTGCCCTGCCGTCCCTCGAAGTTGCGGTTCGACGTCGACGCGCAGCGTTCACCGACCGCCAGCTTGTCGGGGTTCATCGCCAGGCACATCGAGCACCCGGCCTCGCGCCAGTCGAACCCGGCGGCGAGGAACACCTCGTGCAGGCCCTCGGCTTCGGCCTGCGCCTTCACCTTCATCGAACCCGGCACCACCAACGTGCGCACGCCGTCGCGCACCCGACGTCCCTCGGCAACTGCCGCCGCGGCACGCAGGTCCTCGATGCGGGAGTTGGTGCACGAGCCGATGAACACCGTGTCGACGGCGATCTCGCGCATCGGTGTGCCCGCCTTCAGGCCCATGTAGCGGAGCGCCCGCTCCGCGCTGTCGCGCGCATCGGAATCGGCGAACGAATCGGGTGACGGCACCGCGTCGTCGATGAACACCGACTGCGCGGGGTTGGTGCCCCACGTGACCGACGGCCGCAGTGAGGCGGCGTCGAGCACGACCTCCTTGTCGAACGTCGCATCGTCGTCGGTGGACAGCCCGCGCCAATCGTCGAGCGCTCGCTCCCAGGCCGCACCCGACGGTGCGAACTCGCGACCCTCGAGGTACGCGAACGTGACGTCGTCGGGGGCGACGAGCCCGGCGCGCGCGCCCGCCTCGATCGACATGTTGCACACGGTCATGCGGCCTTCCATCGAGAGGCCGCGGATGGCCGACCCGCGGTACTCGATGACCGAACCGATGCCGCCGCCGGTGCCGATCCGGTTGATGATCGCGAGGACGATGTCTTTCGCGGTGACGCCCGCCGGGAGCACCCCGTCGACGGTGACCGCCATGGTGCCCGGCTTCGCCTGCGGCAGGGTCTGCGTAGCGAGCACGTGTTCGACCTCGCTGGTGCCGATGCCGAACGCCAGCGCGCCGAACGCGCCGTGGGTCGACGTGTGGCTGTCGCCGCACACGATGGTCATGCCCGGCTGCGTGAGCCCGAGCTCGGGGCCGATGACGTGCACGATGCCCTGGCCCGGCGCGCCCATCGGGTAGAGGCGGATGCCGAACTCGGCGCAGTTCGCCGCCAGCACCTCCATCTGCTTGGCCGAGATGGGGTCGGCCACGGGCTGGTCGATGTGCTCGGTGGGGACGTTGTGGTCCATCGTGGCCACGGTCAGGTCGGGGCGACGGACCGGTCGCCCGGCCATGCGGAGGCCGTCGAACGCCTGCGGTGACGTCACCTCGTGGACCAGGTGGAGATCGATGTAGAGGAGGTCGGGTTCGCCCACGGCTCGGTGGACCACGTGGCGGTCCCACACCTTGTCGCTGAGGGTTCGGGCGGGTGTACGGGCGGCCATGGATCGATTCTGCCAGGCGCGTGGAACACTCCTCGCATGGGTTCTCCGGATCTGCGCATGGGGACGACGCGCGGTCGGTGGGTCGTCGCCGCCGCCGTGCTCGGCTCCGGCGTCGCGTTCCTCGACGGCACCGTCGTGAACGCCGCGCTGCCCGCGATCTCACGCGACCTGCACGCCGATCTCGGCGACCTGCAATGGGTGCTCACCGGCTACCTGCTCACGCTCGGATCGTTGCTCGTGCTCGGTGGATCACTGGGCGACCGCTACGGCCGCCGCCGGGTGTTCCAACTGGGGCTGGTCGGGTTCGCGGCCACGTCGTTGCTGTGCGCGGTCGCACCCGACACCGGGTCGCTGATCGCGGCCCGGTGCGTGCAGGGCGCGGCCGCGGCGTTGCTCGTGCCCAACAGCCTGGCCATCGTGTCGGCGTCGTTCCACGTCGACGACCGCGGCCGCGCCATCGGTGCCTGGTCCGGGCTCGGGGGCATCGCCACCGCGCTCGGCCCGTTCCTCGGCGGGTGGCTCATCGACTCGGTGTCGTGGCGCTGGGTGTTCGTGATCAACCTCCCGTTGTCGGCGGCCGCGTTCGCGATCGCGGCTCGCCACGTCCCCGAGTCGCGCGACGAGCACGCCGCCGCCCACCTCGACGTCCTCGGCAGTGCGCTGCTCACCGTCGGACTGGCCGGCTTCGTGTATGCGCTCATCGAAGGTCCGGGTAACGGTTGGGGCACGCTCGCGGTCGTGGCGGGCATCATCGGGGTCGCGGCCCTGGTGACCTGGGGCGTCGTCGAATTGCGACGCGCGCACCCGATGGTGCCGCTGTCGATCTTCCGATCCGAGCAGTTCTCCGGCGCGAACGCAGTGACGTTCGCGGTCTACGCCGCGCTCGGCACCGTGACGTTCCTGCTCGTCGTCCACCTCCAGACCGACCTGGGGTACTCGGCGCTCGAAGCCGGGGCGTCGCTGCTCCCCATCACCGCGTGCATGCTGCTGCTCTCGGCCCGTGCGGGCGCGTTGGCGCAACGCATCGGGCCACGGATCCCGATGACGGTCGGGCCGCTCGTGGTCGCGCTCGGGATGGTGCTGCTCGGGCGGGTCGATCCCGGCACCAGCTACTGGGCGACGGTGTTCCCCGGGCTCCTGGTGCTGGGCCTCGGGTTGTCACTCACCGTCGCGCCCCTCACCGCCACTGTGCTCGGCGCGGTGGACGACTCCCACGCCGGCATCGCGTCGGCGATCAACAACTCGGTGGCGCGCATCGCCGGCCTCCTCGCCGTGGCGGTGCTGCCTGCCGCCGCGGGTCTGACCGCCGGGCAAGGCCTCGACCTCGTCGACGGCTTCTCGCGCGCGATGTACATCGCCGCCGTGCTCGCCGCGGTCGGCGGCGTGCTCTCGTTCTTCACCATCCGCCGCGCCGCCTTCGTCCAGCCGGTCGCGCACGCCGACCCGGCGATCCCGTGCTACGGACCCGAACGCGACGTGGCAGGATCAACCGCATGAGCTCTGCGATGGAACCGGGCGCGCCGTTCGACGTCGTCATCGAGATCCCCCGTGGCAGCCGCAACAAGTACGAGTACGACCACGACCGCCACGTCATCCGGCTCGACCGCCGGCTGTTCTCGGCGACCGTGTACCCGTCCGACTACGGCTTCGTCCCCGACACGCTCGCGCTCGACAGCGACCCGCTCGACGTGCTCGTCCTGCTCGAGGACCCCACGTTCCCCGGCTGCTGGGTCGAGGTGCGCGCCATCGGCGTGTTCTGGATGGAGGACGAGAAGGGTCCCGACGCCAAGATCCTGTGCGTGCCGTCGCACGACCCCACCTACGACGCGGTCGACGACATCGCCGACATCCCCCAGCGGCTGCTCGACGAGATCGAGCACTTCTTCGATGTGTACAAGATGCTCGAGCCCCACAAGAACTCGAAGACGCGCGGCTACGAGGGTCGCGACGCCGCCTACGCGGAGATCGAGGCGTCGAGGTTGCGGTTCCAGAGCTCGGCATAGGCACCGTCGAGCTCGACCAGCTCCGCGTGCGTGCCGCTCTCGACGATGCGTCCGTCGTCGACGACCACGATCCGGTCGGCGGTGCGCGCGGTCTGCAGGCGGTGCGCGATCAGCAGCGTGGTGCGATCGCGTGAGATGACGCCCATGGCGCGCTGGACGCGCGCCTCGGTGCTGAGGTCGAGGTTGGCGGTCGCCTCGTCGAGCAGGAGGATCGCGGGATCGACGAGCAGGGCCCGCGCCAGGCACAGCAGCTGGCGCTGTCCGGCCGACAGCGACCGCCCACGCTCGGTGACGGGGGGGAGGTACCCACCACGCAGCTCGGCGATGAACTCGTGCGCGCCGACGGCCCGCGCGGCGCGTTCGACCTCGGCGTCGGTCGCGTCAGGTCGGCCGTACGCGATGTTGTCGCGCACGGTCCCGGAGAACAGGAACGCCTCTTGCGGGACGTACCCGAGTCGTCGTCGGTACGCGCGCAGGTCGAGTTCGCGCACCGGGATCCCGTCGATGAGCACGTCGCCCGAGTCGGCATCGTAGAAGCGCGCCGCCAATTTCACGAGCGTCGACTTGCCCGCGCCGGTCTCGCCGACGAGCGCGACGGTCTCGCCCGCAGCGACGTGCAGGTCGACGCCGTGCAGCGTCTCGAGCCCGGTGGTCGGATACGAGAAGCGGACGCGGTCGAAGCACACCTCGCCGCGCAGGTGGGTGGGGACGACGGGGTCGGCGGCGTCCGGCGTCGTGACCGGCGTCTGCATGAGCTCGTTGATCTTCGTCATCGACGCCACTGCCTGCTGCCACTGGTCGAACACCTGCGACAGCTGCTGGACGGGCGCGAAGAACTGGTCGAGGTACAGCAGGAACGCGATCACGGTGCCGGCGGCGATGGTGCCGTCGTGGACCAGCGCGCTGCCGAGCCCGAGCACGATGGCGTCGCCGCAGGTGGCGAGGAACAAGATGAACGGGAAGTAGATCGCTTGCAGCACCTGCGTGCGCAGGCGGGCGTCGAGGTAGCGGCGCGCCGTCGCTCGGAACGAGTCGACCGCGCGACCTTCCTGCACGTACGCCTGCGCCTCGCGCACACCCGAGAGGCTCTCCTGGAACTCGGCGTTGACGGTGGAGATCGTCTCGCGCGCGTGGGCGTACGCCTTCGCCGATCGGCGACCGAACCAGACCGTCGCCAGCACGAGGGGTGGGACGAGCACGAGCACGCCGACCGTCAACGGCCAGCTGATCAGGCTGAGCACCACGAGCACGCCGACGAAGCTCATGACGTTGACCAGCGCAGTGATGAGACCGGTCTGCAGCAGCTGCGCGAACGCGTCGACGTCGGTCGTCATGCGGGTCATGATCCGACCCGACAGCTCCCGGTCGTAGTAGTCGAGCGCGAGGCGCTGCAGGTGGGCGAAGATCCGGATGCGCAACGCGAACAGCAGGCGCTCCGCGGTGCGTCCGGTGTACCGCGTGTAGGCCCAGGTGACGAACCAGTCGACGAGCGTGGCGGCGAGGAACAGCGTCGACGCGGCCCACAGCGCGCCCTCGGCGTGGTGCTGGACACCTTGGTTGAGCCCCTGCTGCACGAGGAACGGTCCCGCCAGGGTCAGCAGCGAGTCGACCACGATCAGGGCGAAGCCGATCAGCAGCGGGCGGCGGTACGGGCTGAGGAACGCACGCAGTCGGAAGTGCTCGCTCGCTGCGGCCTCCGCGACCACGTCGACCTCGGGGTCGTCATCGGCGGGCGGGAGCGCGTCGACCGCGGCGAGCAGCTCGGGAGTGGGCGCGAGGGCCAGCCCGCCGCCCACGCCGCGCGCCGAGGCGCCGCTCCCGCCGAAACCGCTGCGGGCGACGGCCGGGCCGGCGGGCGCCACGAACGCGCGCACGGCTTCGGCATCCTCGCTGCGGTCCCAGAGGTCGGGGGTCACCCCGTCGTCGCCGACCGGCGTGAAGGGCACGTCCGGGATCACGTCGCCGGTCTCGAGGTCGTCGAGATCCTCGCCGGGGCCGTGCAGGAGGGCGCGGTACCGCGGTGACGTCGCCATCAGCTCCTCGTGCGTGCCGCTCTCGGCGGCGCGGCCGTCGGCGACGAGGACGACGCGATTGGCGAGGCGGAGCGTGGAGCGCCGGTGCGCGATGAGCACGGTGGTGCGGTCGACCATGATCTCGCGCAGGGTGGCGTGGATCTGCTCTTCGGTGCGGGCGTCGACCGACGAGGTCGCGTCGTCGAGCACGAGCACGCGCGGATCGGTGAGCACCGCCCGCGCGATGGAGATGCGCTGCCGCTGGCCTCCGGAGAGCGTCAGCCCGCGTTCGCCGACGACGGTGTCGTAGCCGTCGGGGAGCGCGGTGACGAACTGGTGCGCACCGGCGACGCGCGCGGCGCGTTCGACCTCGGCGTCGGTGGCGTCGGGGCGACCGTACGCGATGTTGGCCCGCACGGTGTCGGAGAAGAGGAACGCGTCCTCGAACACGATGCCGATCTCGCGACGGATCGAATCGAGCGTGACGTCGCGCACGTCGACGCCGTCGATCCTGATCGTGCCCGCTTGGACGTCGTAGAAGCGGGGCAGGAGCAGGCTCACGGTGGACTTCCCCGAGCCGGATGCGCCGACGAGCGCGACGGTCTCGCCCGGCGCGATCCGCAGCGAGAAGTCCCGCAGCACCGGCTCCGAGCGCAGGTAGCCGTACGTGACGTGCTCGAACGAGATCCCGCCCGAGGTCGCCACCAGGTCGGGCGCATCCGGGCGTTCGGTGACGAGCGGGTTCGAGTCGATGAGCTCGAAGATCCGGTCGGTCCCCGCGCGGGCCTGTTCGGCGACCGCCACCATGCCCGCGAACATCCGGACCGGGGCCAGCAGCTGCACCAGGTAGGTGGAGAACGCGAGGAAGGTCCCGATGCTGATCTCGCCCTGGATCGCCAGCCAACCGCCGAGCGCGAGCACCGCCACCTGCCCGAGCGACGGGATCGCCTGGAGTGCCGACTGGTAGCGCGCCTGCAGGCGGACCGTGCGCACCCGCGAGCGGTAGAGCCCCTCCGCGGTCTCGGTGAGGCTCGCCAGCTCTCGGTCCTCCTGACCGAAGCCCTTGACCACGCGCACGCCGCTGACGGCCTCGTCGACCACGCCCGCCACTTCGCCGGCGCGCTGGAGCGCGTCCCACTGCGACGGGAACATGACCCGTCGCAGCCGCAGCGAGACGATCATCAGCGCGGGCACGATCGCCAGCACGACGAGCGTCAACACCGGCGACAGCACGAGCATGACCACGAACGAGAGCACGAGCAGCACGACGTTGCCGGTCGCGAGCGGGAGGAAGCTCAGCAGCGCCTGGATGAGCGCGAGGTCGGAGCTCGCGCGCGACACGATCTGCCCGGTGGGGAGCTGGTCGTGGTGGGCGAAGTCGAGTCGTTGCACCCGCTCGAAGATCGTGGTGCGCAGATCGTGCTGCACGTCGAACGCGAAGCGGCCACCGACGAAACGCCTGACGTACGACAGCGCGAAGTTCACGACGCCGAGGGCGACGAGCAAGGCGAGCAGGGGCCAGAGTGCGCGTTGCTGGGTGACGATCACGTTGTCGACGACCGAGCGTTCGATCAGGGGGATGGCCACGGTGACGAGCGTGGTGCCGAGCGACACGCCGAACGCCGCGAACACCTTGCGCTTGTGCCGGGCGAGGAAGGGCCAGAGTCGCCGGACCCAGCTCGTGCTCACGCGCGCGCTCTCGCGGCGCGCCGTTCCTCGCGTCGCTCGTCGAGGCCACCGCCGAGCGCGGCGAGCGCGCTCCTCACCGCGGCGGGGTCGTCGACGCGCCGGAGGACGTCGTCGAGATGCGCGCGCATCGCACCTTCCGCGGCCGCGAGCACGCCGTCGCCGCGCTCGGTGACGGTCAGCGTCGTCACCCGGCGATCGTGACGCGCGGTCGACCGGGCCACGAGACCGCGTTCGACGAGCGTGTCGACGGTGGCCGAGACGGTCGGCTTGGCCAGGGCGAGTTGACCGGCCAGATGGCTGGCGCGGTCGGCGCCACGACCGATCATGACGAGGAGGCGGTACTGCGCCAGGGTGAGCGGAGGGTCGAGCTCGCCGCAGGCACGCTCGAGCATCCGGGCCAGTCGGGCGAGGATCAGGAGCTCGGCGTCCACACCGGAAGCGTATCGAACAGTTCGGGGTGCTTACCATGTAAGAAGTTCGTCAGAATGGCGGCGCGACCGGCTACCGTGCAAGGGCAAGCCGGCATTCACTGCGGCGTAACCGACCCGAAACGAATCGTCCGTACGGTGCGCAGATGACCGACGTCGTCCTGGTGCGATGGCCCGAGGAGACCGAGCGGCTGGAGCGGCTGCGAGCCGCCGGCGCCCCCCGCCTCCTCCTGGTGGGCGAGGATCTCGCCGCGCCCGAGCCGATCGATCCGCTCGAGGACTGGATCCGGCTGCCCGCCGCCGAGGACGACCTGCGCGTCCGGGTCGCGACCCTCGCCGCACGTGCCGGTCGCACCGCGGTCGCGCCGAGCGTCGACGACGACGGGCTGCTGCGCTACCGGGGCCGGTGGGTCACCCTGTCCCCGGTGGAGCGCGCGCTGGCCGCCGCGCTCATCGACCGCTTCAACGCGGTGGTCGGCCGCGACACGTTGGTGCGGCGGGCCTGGCCAGGCGGTAGCCCCACCCGCAACGCCCTCGACGTCCACATGCTGCGCCTGCGCCGACGCATCTCGACGTTGGGGCTCGAGGTCCGCACGGTGCGAGCCCGGGGCTACCTGCTGCAGTCGTTCGAGCCCAACGGCCTCAGCTGACCGCGCCGACCTCGTAACGTCGACGCGCATGCGAGTGGGCGTCGACACGGGTGGCACGTTCACCGACGTCGTCACCGAGGTCGGTGACGTGAGGAAGCTGCCGTCCACGCCCCGCGATCCTTCGCGCGCGGTGCTCGCGGCGTGCGCAGGCCTGGCCCCGAGCGAGTTGGCCCACGGCACGACTGTCGCGACCAACGCGCTGCTCGAACGCCGGCTCGGGCGCGTCGCGCTGGTCACGACACGCGGGTTCGCCGACGTCATCGAGATCGCGCGTCAGGCGCGGCCGTCGCTGTACGACGCGCACGTCGACCGTCCCGCGCCGCTCGTGCCGCGTGAGCTGCGCTTCGAGGTGGCGGGTCGCCTCGACGCGCACGGCGTCGAGCTCGAGCCGTTCGACGGTGCGGTTCCCGACCTGGGCGACGTCGACGCGGTGGCCGTGTGCCTCCTGCACTCCGACCTCGACCCGTCACACGAGCGCGCGGTCGCGGCCGTGCTCCGGGCCCGTGGCCTCGACGTGGTGTGCTCGCACGAGGTGTCGCCCGAGTTCCGCGAGTACGAGCGCACGGTGACCACGGTTGCCGACGCCGCGCTGCGGCCGGTGTGTGCGCCGGCGCTCGGGAAGCTGGCGTCGATGGCGAACAAGGTGCTCGTCATGACCTCGGCGGGCGGGTTGGTGCCCCTCGACGAGGCGACGGCACACCCGGCGCGACTGCTGCTCTCGGGACCGGCCGCCGGGGTACGGGCGGCGGCGGCGGTGGCGGTCGCGAGCGGACTGCCCGACGCGGTCGCGTTCGACATGGGAGGCACGAGCACCGACGTGTGCCTGGTGCGGGGCGGCGTGCCCGAGCCGACCGCGAGTCGCACGGTCGCGGGATTGCCGGTGCGGCTGCCGTCGCTCGCCATCCACACCATCGGTGCCGGTGGGGGATCGATCGCCCGGCTCGACCCTGGCGGCGCGCTCGTGGTGGGGCCGGAGAGCGCGGGCGCCGATCCCGGACCGGCCTGCTACGGGCGCGGCGGCGCGGTGCCGACGGTCACCGACGCCAACCTCGTGCTGGGCCGGATCCCTGCGGACACCGAGCTGCCCGGCTTCGGCCTGCTCGACGTGGATGCGGCGCGTCGCGCGCTCGCGAGCGCGGGGGTGACCGCCGATGGTGTGGTGGCGGTCGTCGACGCGGCGATGGAACGGGCGGTGCGGGTGGTGACCGTCGAGCAGGGCATCGACCCGCGCGACCTGGCGCTGATCGCGTTCGGCGGCGCGGGCCCGCTGCACTCATGCGCCATCGCTGAACGTCTCGACATGCGAGCGGTGGTCGTGCCCGCGCGCGCGGGCGTGTTCTCCGCCGTGGGCCTCCTGTGCTCACCCGAGCAGCGGGAGCTCGTGCGATCGTGGGGCGACCCCGCGTCGCGCGACGGCCTGGCTGCGGCGCGCGCCGCGTTGGCGAGCGACGCGGTGCGGCTGCTCCCCGGCGGTGACGTCACGAGTTGGCTCGACTGCCGGTACCGCGGCCAGAGCCACGAGCTGACCGTGCGCGATCTCGACGACTTCCCCGCCGAGCACGAACGTCGCAACGGCTTCGCTCGTCCCGACGCACCCGTCGAAGTGGTCGCGCTGCGGGCGCGGGTCAGCCGCGCTGCGCCCCTCTCGGTCGACGATCTCGTGCCGGTGGATCGCGCCCCGGTGACGGGCCCGGCGGTGGTCGCCGAGCCCGACTGCACGGTGTGGATCCCAGCAGGCTGGCGCGCCGAGCCCGGCCCCACCGGCGCGTGGGTGGTGGTGCGCGTATGAACCCGGCCGAGCTCCAGATCCTGGGCTCGCGCCTGGCCTCGATCGCCGACGAGATGGGCGCGGTGTTGCGACGTGCCGCGTTCAGCTCCAACATCAAGGAACGGGCCGACTGCTCGGCGGCGCTCTTCACGCCGCGCGGCGAGCTCCTCGCGCAGGCCGAGCACATCCCGGTGCACCTCGGGTCGATGCCGGCATCGGTGGCGGCGGCGATCGCCACCGGGTGGCGTGCAGACGTGATGCTCAACGACCCCTTCGCCGGGGGGACGCACCTCAACGACCTCACGATGGTGGCACCCGTCGTCGTGGACGGGGCGCTGGTGGGATGGGTGGCGAACCGCGCCCACCATGCCGACGTCGGCGGCACGGCGCCGGGATCGATGCCTCCCGATGCGCTGACCGTCGACGAGGAGGGACTGCGGTTGCCGCCGACGCCGGTCCACGACGAGTCGCTGGCGCTCGTGGTGAACGCTTCGCGCACGCCCGACGAGCGGCGCGGAGATCTCGACGCCCAGCGCGGCGCCAACCGCCTCGGCGTGCAGCGGTTCGGCGAGTTGGTCCGCGGGTTGCCGAGCATCGACGCGTTGGCCGAGATCCTCGACCATGGCGAGCGCCGCATGCGCGCCGCGGTGCGCGACTTCCCCGATGGGACGTTCCGCGCGGTCGACGTGCTCGACTCGGCCGGCCCACGCCCCGAGCAGCAGACCCCGACCCGCGTCGTGGTGGAGGTGCGCATCGAAGGTGAGGAGATCACGTTCGACTTCACCGGCACCGATGCGCAGCGACCGGGCAACATGAACGCCGTGGAGGCCGTGACCGTGAGCGCGGTGGCGTTCGCGATCCGAGCAGTCTCCGATCCGACGCTCCCCGCCAACGGCGGCACGATGCGCCCGGTGCGCGTCGTCGCGCCCGCGGGCACCGTGGTCGCCGCGGTCCCACCGGTGGCGGTCGGCGCCGGCAACGTCGAGGTGAGCCAGCGCGTCGCCGACGTCTGCCTCGCCGCGCTGGCACGCGCACGGCCCGACGCGGTCGGCGCCGCCAGCCAGGGAACGATGAACAACGTGCTGCTCGGGGGTGAGGGCAGCCCTTCCGACCGGCGCGCCTGGGTGCACTACGAGACGGTCGGCGGCGGGCAGGGAGGACGGCCCTGGGCCGACGGCATGAGCGGCGTGCACACCGCGATGACCAACACGCTCGACACGCCGGTCGAGGCGCTCGAGCGCGCGTTGCCGCTGCGCGTGCGGCACTACGGGCTGCGCCGTGGGAGCGGAGGCGACGGCATGCACCTCGGTGGTGATGGCATCTGGCGCGAGCTCGAGGCGCTGGCGCCGACCGAGGTCTCGCTGGTCACCGAGCGACGGGTCAGCGCACCGTGCGGGCTGGCAGGCGGCGCACCCGGCGCGGTCGGGGAGAACTGGCTGCTGCCTGGTGGCGACGAGTCGCGCGCGCGACGCCTCCCCGACAAGTGCACCGTCCACCTCGCCCCCGGTGACGTGCTGCGCGTCCTCACTCCGGGCGGTGGGGGATGGGGACCTCCGCCTCCTCGTGCACCGTCTCGTCCACCGTCCGCCTGACCGACGCCACGACCTCGGGTGCCGAGGCCGCGATGCCGCGCTGGAAGTCTCGCAAGATCGATGCCACCGTCTCGACCTGGTCGGCCCGCAGCTCGATCCGGCGTCGGCCGCTCGTCATGCGCTGCAGCCGCTCGGCCACGAAACCCGCGTTCCCATAGCTCGCGGGATCCAGCGACGCGCCGATCATCCGGAGTCGCTCGACCCACGCGTCGCGCGACTCCGGGGGCGCGAGATGCGCAAGATCGTCCGCACCGGTGGACACCGCTTCGAGCACAACCCGCGCGTAGGTGTCGACGATCTCGTCCTCGACCAGCCGCCCGTCGAGCAACATCTCTATGCCCGCGTGTGAACACGCACGCGCAGGACCGGAATCGACACCGGCGTCGAACAGCGCGTCGCGCAGCGACCCGTTCGCGGAGCGGAACCACTCGGATTCGTGGAACGCCCCGTCGCATGCGTGGTGGAAGGCCACGCCCGCGCCCAGTTCACCACCCGGTCGGATCAGCCGCACTCGCGTGATGGCCGCGAGGTCGGGCAACATGCAGCCGACGAGGAAGCTGATCGAGGGCACCGGGGCCGCATCGGGAGCGAGCGCGACGGCGACGTGCCCGATCAGGTTCATTCGTCGAGGGTACCGACCGTGCGTGGTTTACGGTCAGGGTGATCGGCCTCCGAGCTTGCCTGCGGCGCGATCGCGTCTGGTCTTCTCGTCGTGATCAGGCGTGCACTTCCATTCGAGGTTGCTGGCGTTGGTGACGCCGCCGTTGGCGACGGGGTCGGCGTGGTCGCGTTCGAGGTGGTGGGTGCGGTCGCAGTTCGGTTCACTGCACCTGGGTCCGTCGAACGATGGTGGGCAGCCGAGCTCGAGCGCGGTGCGCACGTGCGCAGGGATGGACCGCTTGTAGTGGGCCACCGTCTGAACTTGGACGCCGTCGTGGAGCACCACCTTGAAGAAGGCGTTTGTCGAGAGCTGCTGGATCACCGACACCGGTAGCGGTCCGCCGCCGACGATCTTCGCGACCTCGCCCTCGTGAGCGTGACCGCGCAGCCAGGCCGCGATGTCGCAGACGAGCACGAGGTCGACGCGCGGTTCACGGGTGTTGGCGGACCTCTTGACGAGAGCAGTGAACGCGTCGGCGGCCAGCGCCTCGAACGGTTCGACCGACCGTCGCTCACGACGAAGGCGGCGCACCTCGGCCTCGATACGCTTCACGAGCGGGATCCCGTCCTCGGGCATCAGTCGACCATGCACACAGATCATGCCGAGCTCGTCGCGCCACGACACGAACGAGCGCGCCGCGTGCTGGCGGTCGTAGAGCTCGTCGGGCGGGATCGCGGCGGCGCGAAGGTCGCGTGCGGCGTTGCGCACGCGCCGTAGACCGGAGTGACTCGCCAGCTCGACCAAGTCGGCCTCGCATCCAGGCGCGACCTCCTCGGTGTGCACGATCTCCCGCGCCTGCTCGATCGAGACCCGCCCATCGAACAGCGCGTCGCGGGTGGTGGGACACGACTCGACTTCGGCGATGGTGTCGAGCGCCATACGCGCCGCATGGGCAGTGGTGCCCGACAATGCGGCGAGCCAGTCGGGCGCCGCCGCGAACCCGGCCCGGCGGTGGGCACCGCTCGACGCCGCGCGCGCGGCCAACGCGACCTCGACCGCCTCGCACGCCTTGCGCAGCCGGGCCAGCTCGGCGATCAGGGATGCGCACGACGACGGTGCCAGCGCATCCACCTCGACACCACGCAATGTCTCGTGGAACGACCGCACCGCGGCATCGAACTTCAGCACGACCCTCCTCCCGAACTGGCATCGCACCGCGTTCGGTGCTGGAAGGAGGATCTCGGAGCGCCCGACCCTCGCGGCGTCTCCCGATCATACCGAACAGGTGTTCGCCCCGCAAGCGGCACTTCCGCCTCCTCGGCGCGACCGCCACACGCGTCGCCGTGGAGCCATCCCGCCACCGAGATCAGGCCATGACCCGCCGGCGGGTCGCCGACGCCAGCCGGGTTCGGGAACCGCTATCCGGCGGGCCGGACGCTCACGATCTCGACCGCGAACGTGCGCCGGGGGCCCTCGTAGCTGACGGTGTCGCCGGGGGAGTGTTCGAGGAGTGCCTGACCGAGTGGCGACGACGTGGACAGCACCTCGAACTCCTCGCTGCGCTCCTCGATGGAGCCGACGAGGTACGAGATGGTGTCGTCGTCACCCTCCATCTTCACCTCGACGATGGTGCCGGGCGCGACGACGTCGCCCGACTGCCCCGCGACGACCTCCGCGGTGCGCAGGATCTCTTCGAGTTGACGGATGCGAGCTTCGTTGTGGCCCTGCTCGTTCTTCGCGGCGTCGTAGTCGGCGTTCTCGCGGATGTCACCGTGCTCGCGGGCACGCTCGATCCAGGCGGAGATCTCCTTGCGCCGCGGGCCCGACCGCTCCGCGAGCTCCTCCTGGAGTCGGTCGTAGGCCTGCTGCGAGAGCTGCGACGTCGCCATCGGTGCAGGCTACCGGCCGGGAACGCGAGAGGGCCCCGTCCGGAGACGGGGCCCTTCGAACGCCACGCCCTCGAGGGAGGGCGCGTCGGTTCAGCTGCCGGAGCTCGAGAGCTTCGAACCGGCGTCGTTGAACTTGCCGTTGACCTGGTCCTTCAGGAAGACCACGGCGGCGATCACGGCGAGGGCGATCAGCGCGACGAGGAGGATGTACTCCACCATCGAAGCACCACCCTCGTCCTTGCCGAACTTCGCCTGGAGCCACGTACGCAACACGAAGAGGTTCATCTGGTCAATGCGCCTTTCAGGAGTGAGAAGGGTTCCCCTGCCTGGGAGCCGACGGTCTGGTCACCGCACGGGAAGGATCGGGCGCACGGGTCGGCGACTTGAACCAAAACTGCACGGTGAGACCCGGGTCACTCGCGCGCTTTCTGCTTCAGAGATCGCGCCGACGCGCCGATCAGCTGTCTGGAGGGACGCAGTGATCATCCTCTGGGCAGGGGAGAGCAGTGGTGTCGGTTTGAAGTCGCAGACGGCGCAGCGTGCTCGCGGGGTTCGGGCGCGAGGTGAATCCGGTGCCTCCATGGTCGAGCTGGCGATCATCCTGCCGCTCTTCCTCGTCCTGGCCTTCGGCGTCATCCAGTTCGGAATCACCTACAACAACATGATCACGCTGCGCCAGGGCACCCGCGAAGGTGCGCGCCAGGGCGCGGTCGGCAACTTCGGGAGCGTGTCCTCGTGCTCGCTCACGGGCGTGACCGGGAGCCCGTCCACCGACATCCAGAAGCTCATGTGCCTGACCAAGCAGCAGATCGGGCTGAGCTACGCCAACACGCGCGTGAAGATCCTCTCCGGAAGTGCCGACTTCTCGTCGAGTGGGACGTTCCAGAAGGGTGAGGCGCTCATCGTGTGCGTCGAGTACCCGGTCGACGCGATGGCGAAGTTCGTGAGCCCGGTGCTCGGTTCCACCGTGCTCAAGACCAAGACCGCGATGCGCATCGAGACCTCGTACTCGTCGAGCGAGACGGGTGGTCAGGAGACCGCGCTCTCGGGTGGCGACTGGTCGTGGTGCACCGTCTCGGGAGCAGCGCCGTGATCGTGCGAGCGCACCGCGACGAGCGAGGCGTGATCGCGGTGATGTTCGCGATCTTGCTGGTGGTGCTGCTCGGGATCGTCGCGCTCGTCGTCGATCTCGGCAACGCACGCCAGGAGCGCCGCGCGGCGCAGGCCAGCGCCGACGCGGCCGCGCTCGCCGGCGGGGAAGCGATCGAGTCGGATCAGACTGTGCGCACCAACGGCACGTTCCTCTGGTCGACGGTGGTGACGCAGGTCAAGAACTACGCCAAGGCCAACGACAACATCCCGCTCTCGGCGTGGGTCGGGTGCTCCGACGCGAACGTGCTCGCGTACCGACCCGACGTCGCGAACAACAACAGCTGCATCTCGGCGACCGCGAGCTCGTTCCCTGCGCCCTCGGCGTCGAGTGTCGGTGCCAACGTCATGTACCTGCGCGTCCGGCTCCCCTCGTCCACGGTGAAGAGCTACTTCGCCAAGGCCGTCGGCAACGGCGATCTCACCGTCGGCGCCAGTTCCACCGCGAAGGTGGTGTACACGGTCACGGAATCGCAGGAGGACCACGTAGGCGGGCCGTGTGCGCTGTGCATCCTCAGCGACTCCGGTCTGACGCTCGACGGACAGAATGGTGATGTGACGATCACCGGCGGAAACGTTGTCGTGAATTCGAGCTCACCGACTGCCGCATCGCTCAACCCGAACGGGCACGTGAAGATCACGACGCCAGGAGGCTCGATCGGCGGTCCCGGAGCTCCGGCCAACTTCCAGGGCGGCGGCTACTCGCCCTCGCCGACACAACTGGGTCACGTCAGTGATCCGTTGGCGGGCGTCCCACAGTGCGGCAACGGATCACCGGGAACGACCAACTACTGCCCGACGAACACCGGTGCGAACGGCACGACGAAGGGCGCCACCCTCAGTCCGGGCATCTACAGCACGATCTCGGGGTCGCACCACCTCAACCCGGGAATCTACGTCATCACGAACGGCATCACGCTGAACGGCAACGACGAGATCGAAGGTGACGGGGTCATGCTCTACTTCGGATGCAGCAACTACCCATCGCCTTGTCCGGCTCAGGGGACCGTCACCAGCGTGACGCGGGCCGGGATCACCGCGACTGGCAATGGCGCCCTCCGCCTCACGGGGATCACCCCGGCGCAGGGCGCCGCGAATGCCAACTTGCAGCCGTACATCGGCATGCTGAGCTTCGCTGACCGCAGCAACGACGCCACCCAGACGTGGAGAGGAAACGGCACCAACGAGAACGGCCAGTCCAGCGCGATCACCGGGGCCATCTACATGGTGGCTGGCACCATGGATCTCCGTGGCAACGGCTATCAGATGGCGAGCCAGATCATCACCAACAACTTCACCATGAAGGGCAACCCGTCGACGGTGACGATCTCGTACGACCAGAGCAAGAACCCGAGCGAGTCGTACACGGTCGCGACGTACAACGGCACCCCCGACAACAACGGGCTCTCGGGGTAGCAACCGCGGGCGCGGGCGTCAGCTCCGGTCGAAGAAGAGCTGCAGCTCCATCTCGCCGTGGTCGTCGACCGACGCGACCGCCGGTGCGGTCGGTGCGGTGATGCCGTAGTCGGAGAACGCGATCGGCAGCGTGCCGACCACCTGGACCTGCTTCCCGTCCCAGCGACCCTCGAGTGGGATCGTCACCGTCTTGGTGACCCCGTGGAGGGTGAACTCGCCGGTGGCCTCGGTCTTCACCGTGTCGCCCGGGGCCGGCACCGCCGACAACGTGATGGGCTTGGAGAGCACGAACTTGGCCTGCGGGAACTCGTCGGACTCGAGGCCCTCGCTCTTGATCCGACCGTCGCGGAAGCTGTTGTCCGATTGCAGGCCGCGCAGGTCGGCGGTGACGGTGACGTCCTTCACGGTGGTGCCGTCGATGGTCATCGTGGCCTCGACGTCGTCGGTGCGTCCGGTGGCGGTGGTGTCGGAGATGTTGGCGAAGAGCTTCTCGGTGACGCGGTAGCCCACGAAGTTCTGCGAGTTCCCCGACTTCACCGTCCACGTGCCGTCGGGTCCCGACGCGGTCTGACCGCTCGCGGTGCTGTCGGTGACGATCGGGGTGAGCTTGATCTCGGCTCGGGGTTCGGGATCGGTCTTCAGGAAGAAGTACCAGCCCGCGATGCCCAGGCCCACGATCACCACGAGGCCGAGCACGAGCCACTTCCAGAGACGGCGCATGCGAAGCCCTCCGCGATCCGTGCGACGATCGGAAGCAGGCTACGGGCAGGTTGACCGAAGCGACGGCGCCCGGTCTCAGTCGAGTCTCAGGGAATCCGCGACGACCGGCCACCGGGTGGTGGTATCGTGAGCGGGTCATGCGCATGCACTCGGATCGCCGCCCCGCACACGCGGTCATCGTAATTTCGTAGCGGACGCCACTGCCTGGCGTCCGCGTTCTGCCGTCCACTCCCTGCTTCGGAGTCGGGCGGCCTTTCAATTTGTCGTCATTGTCGGACACGACACGAAGGACGCTCGTGAGCTACCGGATCGGCATCATCGGCGGGGACGGGATCGGCCCCGAGGTCGTGGCGGAGGCAATGAAGTGCGTCGACGCCGCGGGCGTCGACTACGAGGCGGTGCCCTTCGATCTGGGCGGCGCGCGCTACCTGCGTGACGGCGTGGTCCTCGAGCAGGAGCACCTCGACGCCATCCGCGAGCTCGACGCGGTGATGCTCGGCGCGGTGGGCACGCCCGACGTCCCGCCGGGGGTCATCGAGCGCGGGCTCCTCCTCGCGTTGCGCTTCGAGCTCGACCTCTTCGTCAACCTGCGTCCGTTCGTGTCGGGCCCGAGCCGGTTCAACGACGGCGTCGACATGCTGGTGGTGCGCGAGAACACCGAAGGGACCTACGCGGGCGAGGGCGGCTTCCTCCGCAAGGGCACGCCGCACGAGGTCGCCACGCAGGGCTCCGTGAACACCCGCATGGGTGCCGAGCGCTGTGCGCGGTTCGCATTCGAACTGGCCGGACGCCGGAACAACCGCCTCA
>DASUAS010000356.1:0-8431 GCA_035763625.1 Acidimicrobiia bacterium | reverse complement strand
CAGCGTGCCCTGGTTCGAGAAGTGGGGGTTCGTGACCCTCGCGTGGATGGCGATGAGCGCGTTCCTGTTGATCGGCGTGCTCATGGTCTGCGCCCTGCTCGGTGCGCGCGACCGAGCCGGCGCGACCCCGACCGATACCGTGGCCGCGTGACGAAGAAGCCGACCAAGGCGCAGGTTCGCGCCCAGGCCGTCGCCGAGCGCGAGCGGGTGTCCGAGGCCACCGCGAGACAGCGCCGCAACCGCGTCGTGCTGTGGGGCGGCCTCGCGGTGGTGGTCGTGATCGCGGTGGTCGTGGCCGTCGTCGCGGGCGGCGGTGGCAACGACGCCAAGGCGACGAACTTCGAGACCGCGGCGGTGAAGGTCAGCGGCACGCCGCTCCCCGAGTTCGACTCGAGCCAGTCGCCTGATCCCGCGATCGGCGACACCATCCCGACGCTCACGGGCAAGTCGGTCTTCGACGGTGGCTCCATCACGATCGGTCCGAACGACGGGAACGGTGGCAACGGCAAGCCCCAGGCGATCGCGTTCGTCGCGCACTGGTGCCCGCACTGCCAGGCCGAGGTGCCGCGCCTCGTCTCCCTCGCCAAGCAGGGCGTGTTCGACGGCGTCGACGTCACCGCGGTGGCCACCGGCACCAACTCGACGTATCCGAACTACCCGCCGTCGGCGTGGTTGAAGGACGTCGACTGGCCGTTCCCGGTCATGGCCGACACCAAGGGCGGCACCGCCGCGCAGGCGTTCGGCCTCGCCGCCTACCCCTACTTCGTGCTCGTCGACGCCAACGGCAAGGTCGCGGCGCGCGGCTCGGGCGAGATCCCGCCCGACCAGATCAAGGCCGACATCGCCGCGCTCGAGAAGGGCGAGCCGATCCCGCTGGCGTCGTCGAGCCAGAGCAGCTCCGCGGGCTGACCGCGGTCAGCTGCAGCTCTCGCACACACCCACGAGGTCGAGCCGGTGGTGCTGCGTGCGGAAGCCGGTGGCGCGCGTGATGGCGGCCGCGGCCGCGGCGACGGATCGTTCGAGCCCCGCCGACGCGGGGACGTCCTCCACCCGCCCGCACGACGCGCAGATCAAGTGGTGGTGGTGACCGGCGAGGTCTTCGGTGAGCTCCCACCGCGCGAACTCGTCGGTCCCCACGACGCGGTGCACCACGCCGGCCTCCTCGAGCACCACGAGGTTGCGGTACGCGGAGCTCTGCGCGAGGTCGGGTCGCTCGTCGAGGATCTCGGGGATGGTGAGCGGGCGCGCCGCGGCGGTGAGCGCGTCGAGGAGCGCCTGGCGATTCGAGGTGAGGCGCTGTCCGACCGCCTGCAGCCGCGCCGCCACGACGTCGCGCACCTGTTCCGAGGAGGACGCTGAGGAGGACGCGATGGCGCTCGGCATGCTCGCGAGCCTACCGAACGGGGCTACCGTCGAAGCTTGGACGTCACCGAGCGCTTCACCGAGCTCATGGCGCGCCCGGACCCCGAGATCGCGCTCGACGAGGCCGCGCTGCTCATCGCGGCCCACGCCCATCCCCACCTCGACGTCGACGCCCGTCTCGCGCAGCTCGACCGCATCGCCGCGCGCGCCGCCGGCTTCTCCGCGGGCGAGCTCTCGACGCTGCTGTTCGTGTCCGAGGGGTTCCGCGGGAATGACACCGACTACGGCGACCCGCGCAACTCGTTCCTCGACGACGTGCTCGACCGCCACCTCGGCATCCCGATCACGCTCAGCGTGGTGATGCTCGAGGTCGGGCGCCGCTGCGGTCTCCAGCTGCACGGCGTGGGCATGCCGGGGCACTTCCTCGTCGGTGGCGGTCCGGGCGAGTGGTTCGATCCCTTCCACGACGGCGCCCGTCTCGACCTCGCCGGCTGCGCCGAGCTGTTCGCCCAGCAGCACGCGAACACGCGCTTCCGCGCCCAGTTCCTGATGCCCGTCGGCCCCCGGGACATCGTGCAGCGCATGCTCGGCAACCTCCAGCACACCTTCCTGCAACGCGACCCGAAGGCGGTGGTCTGGGTCGTCCGCCTGCGCCTGCGCGTCCCCGGCATCACGCTCAGCCAGCGTGGCGACCTGGCCGGAACGCTCGGACGACTCGGGCAGTTCGCGGAAGCCGCGCGCGAGCTCGACGTGCTCGCGCAGCTGCTGCCGGGCGAGGGCGGCGAGCAGGCGGCGGCCGCCGCCGCGAGCCTGCGGGCACGCGCGAACTGACCGACCCCGGTCGTGAGGCACCGGTCGTTAGGGTGGCGTGATGACCAAGCCGATGCCGATGTTCCCGCTCGGCACCGTGCTCTTCCCGCACGCCACGCTGCCGCTGCACCTCTTCGAGGACCGGTACCGCGCGCTCGCCGAGGCCTGTCTGCGCGGCGACGGTCGCTTCGGCGTCGTGCTCATCGAACGCGGCTTCGAAGTCGGTGGCGGCGACCAGCGCTTCGGCGTCGGCACCGTCGCGCGCATCGTCGAGGCGGCCCGGACCCCCGACGGTCGGTACCTGCTCGCGACCGTCGGCACCGAGCGCTTCCGGGTGAAGAAGTGGCTCGACGACGATCCGTTCCCTCGGGCCGAGATCGACGTGCTGGGCGAACCCAAGCGCGTCGCCGACGACGCCGGCATGCGTCGCGACGACGTGCAGCGCCTGCTCGTACGGGTGCTGGCGATGAGCGCGGAGCTCGGCGACCGCGCCGCGCCGGTCGGCGCCGCCGAGCTCGACGACGACCCGGTGAAGGCGTCGTTCGAGGCGGCGGCGCGCGCACCGATCGGGCCGCTCGACGCGCAGCGCCTGCTCGAGCTCGACGACCCCACCGACCGCTTCGAGCGACTCGAGGGGTTGCTCAACGACGCCGCCGAGGTGCTCGAGCTCCGTCTCGCGGGGGGCTGACTAGCCTGAACGTCGTGGACGACGGCGATGCGCGCGAACGACTGGAAGCCGAGCGGGCGCGGGTCGAGGGCCTCATCGAGGGCCTCAGGAGCGAGCTCGGCACGTCGGAGACCGAGGACATCTCCGAGCTCTCCGACTACGACCAGCACCCCGCCGACACCGGCACCGAGACGTTCGAGCGCGAGAAGGACCTGTCGATCCTCGACCAGCTCGAGAACGAGCTCGCCGAGCTGCAGGCCGCGCTCGAGCGCGTCGACGCCGGCACCTACGGCATCGACGAGCAGACCGGCGCGCCGATCGACCCCGCCCGGCTCGACGCGTTCCCGACCGCGCGCACGAACATCGCCGGGGCCGAGCACTGAGCGTCGGCGTCCGGCTCTTCGCGCAGGCGCGCGAGGCCGCGGGCCGCGCGCACGACGAGCACGCGCCCTCGACGCTCGGCGCGCTGCTCGACGATCTGCGCGCGTCCTACGGTCCCCAGTTCTCAGCCGTGCTCGACACCGCGCGCGTCTGGGTCAACGGCGACGAACCCGTGGCCGGTGACCTCACCGAGCTGCGCGACGGTGACGAGGTCGCCGTGCTCCCTCCCGTCAGCGGCGGCGCCTGACCCACCCAGAGCCACGGATGGGGGAGGGTGTGCTCAGGGCTCCGGTGCGATGGCGACCAGGGCCGCCACCATCTTGTACGCGGCTTCGGCAGGGCCCACCTCGTCGGGGCGCAGCAGGTTGGCCATGATGCGCAGCACCCACTCCATGAGCGGGCGCGACTGCATCCCGACGCGCGTGAGCTCGCGCATCACCGCGGGGTTGCCGATGGCGCGCACGAACGCGCGTGCCACCTTCCAGTAGAGGCCGTAGAGCTCCTCGAGCCGCTGCGGGTAGCGCGCCAGCGCGAGACCGTCGCCGCTCACGAGTGCGGCCGAGACAGCTTCGGCAGCGAGGCGTCCCGTCTCGTACGCGAGCGAGATGCCTTCGCCGTTGAACGGGTTCACCGAGCCGGCGGCGTCACCGACCACCAACCACGTCGGGCCGATGTTCGGCGCGACGGAACCGCCGGTCGGGAGCTTTCCGCCGGTCGGTGCTCCGCACGACGACTCGGGCGAGATGCCCCAGCGCGCCGGCGCGGTCTCGACGAACGCGTCCATGAGCTTGCTCGTGTTCACCGACTTCCACCCCGAGAACGTGGAGAGCAGTCCCACGCCCACGTTCACCGTCCCGTCGCCGACGGGGAAGATCCAGCCGTAGCCGGGCAGGTGGTTGCCGTCGCGGTCGCGCAGGTCGAGGTGGCTCTCGATCCACGGCTCGTCGTGGTACGGGCTGGTGAAGTAGCCGCGCACGGCCATCCCCAGCGGGTAGGTGCGGTCACGGGTGCAGCCGAGCGCACGGCCGAACCGCGAGTTGGCGCCGTCGGCGATGACCACGTAGCGCGCCCGCACCGGCTCCTCGACGACCCCCTGGTCGTCGCCGCGCCGCACCACCGCCCCCACCAGCAGGCCGTCTTCCACCAGCGGGGCGACGGCCTCGGCGCCGGTCCAGACCTCGGCCCCGGCGCCGGCGGCGGCGTCGGCGACCATGCGGTCGAGGTCGCGGCGGCGGACGACGTAGCCGTAGTCGGGGAAGTCGGGATGCGACGGCCACTCGAGCTCGAGCGTCACACCGTGCGCGATCGAGCGCAGCCCGTCGTATCGGAGCGAACCCGACAACTGGGGCCCGAGCCCCATGTCCTCGAGCTGCCGGACCGCCCGCGGCGTCAGGCCGTCGCCGCAGGTCTTCTCGCGCG
The DNA here is from genome assembly GCA_035763625.1 of Acidimicrobiia bacterium. GTDB lineage: Bacteria > Actinomycetota > Acidimicrobiia > IMCC26256 > DASPTH01 > DASUAS01. The sequence continues at coordinate 3,792 of DASUAS010000356.1, read as the reverse complement.
GGAAGCGCTTCTTCTCGACGACGAGCACCCGGTGCCCGGCCCGCGCCAGCCAGTACCCCGTCGCCGCACCCGCGGGTCCGCCACCGACGACGAGCGCGTCCCACACCGTCGGTGCGCTCGCCGACCCGCTCACTCCGCTCATGCTTGTGCGCTTGTGACCGGAACGGGGATGTTCACCCCGGCATCGTCGCGCGCCGAACACCTCGCGAACCCACCCACGACGGGGTCGAACACGACCCCACGATGGGCACCCCGCTCAGATAGCGTGATAGGAAACCGATCGACGCCATTCCCCGCTCACTTGCCTCCCGGAGGACGACGGGCCCGATGCCCAACGTGATCCCCGATTGGTTGCCGTGGATGCAACCCGCCGGTCGACTGATCTGGTCGATCGGGCTGTTCGTCGTTGGGCTCATCGTCTTCTTCGTCCTCCTGCGGCGCCCCAAGCCGGACCGCCCTTCCACGTGGGCCGAGTGCATCGCCGGCGCGGTCGGAGTGTTCGCGATGATGACGCTCGCGTACGCGGTGATCCCGCACGAGTGGATCACGTTCTCCGACAAGTACCTGCAGTGGGACACCACGGTCTTCGTCTTCCGCAGCAACCAGAAGATGCTGTTCTTCCCGTGGAACTGGCCGTTCAACTTCGACAAGCACAACATCCGCGACATCATCGTGGTGATCATCTACGGCGTCGCGATCGGTCTCAACATCGGCCTGTCCGTGCTGTGGCAGAAGCGCGGCCAGGAGAAGCCCGAGGCCGAGGAGGCGACGCCCAAGAAGTCGCGCTTCGGTCGTCCGCTGCGTCGTCGCCAGGCCGCTCCGGCCGGCGCGAACGGAGGTGAGGTCTGATGGCTCGCACCGACGCCAACCCGCCGATGCCCGACTTCGTCACCGACTACGCGCTCCAGGAGGTCGATCCCTCCTACCTCACCGCGTCGGTGAAGCCGAAGCAGTTCCTCCACATCGACCAGGCCGAGTGCATCCTGTGCGAGGGCTGCGTCGACATCTGTCCGTGGAAGTGCATCCACATGGTGTCGGTGAGCGCGATCAGCGACGCGCTCAATACCGAGCAACCGGGAGAGGACCCCCGCGACCACGTGGCGTTCATCGTCGACGAGGACATCTGCACGCGGTGCGCGCTGTGCGTCGACCGCTGCCCCACCGGCGTGATCATCCTCGGCAAGCTCCAGCCCGACATCGCCGAGGGCGACCTCCATGTCCGCACCCCGCGCAACGGCTACGCCTACGGCGTGCGGTTCTGAGTCACAGGTTTCGAGGAGACAGGTTCGTGGCCAACGGCAACGGCAGCAACGGGAACGGGCACGGCGGCCTCGGGGTGAAGGTCGGCCAGGCGCTCGAGAAGACCGACGAGAAGGTCCGCGGTTCACAGGCGTGGACGGCCATCTTCCGTCCCGGCTCGGTGTTCCGTCGGGGCTACACCGACAGCCCCCGCAACCGCTCCTACGTGATCATGAACAACGTGCTGTACCACCTTCACCCGGTGAAGGTGAAGCGGCACGCGGTGAAGGTGTCGTACACGCTCTGCCTCGGCGGTCTCTCCTTCTTCCTGTTCATCCTGCTCACCGTCACCGGCATCTTCCTGATGTTCTTCTACCGGCCGACCGCGTCGGCCGCGTGGCCGAGCGTCCGCACGCTCGAGACCGCGGTGACGTTCGGCTCGCTCGTGCGGAACATGCACCGATGGTGCGCGCACCTCATGGTGCTGACGGTGTTCCTGCACATGAGCCGCGTCTTCTACCACGGCGCGTACAAGGCGCCGCGTGAGTTCAACTGGGTGATCGGCGTGGTGCTGCTCACGCTCACCCTGCTGCTCTCGTTCACCGGCTACCTGCTGCCGTGGGACCAGCTGGCGCTCTGGGCCGTCACCGTCGGCACCAACATGATGGGGTACACCCCCGTCTTCGGTTCGTCGGTGAAGTACGTGCTCCTCGGTTCGAAGGAGATCAGCAGCGACACGCTGCTGAGGTGGTACGTGCTCCACGTGCTGCTGTTGCCGTTCGTCATCGTGATCTTCATGGCCGTCCACTTCTGGCGAGTCCGGAAGGACGGCGGTATCTCCGGACCGCTGTAGAGAGGGGGCGAATTCGATGGCCGACATCCCCGAACACCTCCTCCAGCGGAGCAAGGAGCGCCGCAGGGCGCTCGGCTTGCCCGTGCCCGGTGAGGAAGGCGGCGAGGCTCCCGAGGCCGAAGCCGCGGCTGACGCGCCCGCGGCGTCCGACGCCCCTGCGGCCGAGGCCGCGGAGGCTCCCGCGGCGGCCGACGCCCCTGCCGCCGAGGACGTCACCACCGAGAGCGGCACGAAGATCCCCGCGCACCTGCTCGAGCGGGCCAAGCGCCGCCGCGCCGCCGCGGGTGGCGGGGGTGGCGACGTCGCCGCCGGCGGTGGCACCGGTGCCGCGGCCGCGGCCACGGCGACGCTGCCGGCGCCCACCACCACCGGCCCCGGCGGTCACACGCAGCGATTGCTGACCGTCGTCAAGTCGGGCTCGATCCAGCAGACCCGCGCCGAGGCGCAGGACAAGGTCCACACGTGGCCGCACCTGCTCGTCATCGAGTTCGCCGCGCTCCTCATCACCACCGCCGGCGTCACGATCTTCTCGGCGCTGGTGCGGGCGCCACTGCTCGGCCTCGCCGACTTCAACAAGACGCCGAACCCGTCGAAGGCGCCGTGGTACTTCCTCGGTCTGCAGGAACTGCTGACCATGTTCAACCCGCAGATCGCGGGTGTGCTCATCCCCGGCGTCGCGCTGATCGTCATCATGCTGGCGCCGTTCATCGACAAGAACCCGTCCTCGAAGCCTGCCGATCGCAAGTTCGCAATCGCGCTCTTCACGATCTTCCTGCTGATGTGGGCGGTTCTCGTCATCCTCGGTTCGTTCTTCCGTGGGCCTGGGTTCAACTTCATCCTGCCCTGGAAGGACGGGATCTTCTTCGAGCTGTAGGAGCAAGACGTCATGTGGATCGCCATCGCCATCGTCGCCGTGATCGCGCTCGCCGTGATCGCGTTGCTGGTGACGGCGCGGTCGCGTGCAACCACCGGTCGGCTGAGCCGTGAGACGCGCAAGCGCGACGAAGCGGCGACCGGCTCCGCGCTGGGCGAGGCCGCGTCGCCGAGCGACGAGACCAACGTCGACGTGGAGTCGGCCGAGGGCCGCGCCCGCGCCGACGAAGCCCGCCGCGCCATCGAGTCGGGCACGTCGCAGGTGCCCGAGGCCCGCACCGGCGGGACCGCCGCGGTCTACGAGCCGGTCGACCTCGACGAGCTCGGCGTCACCCGCCGGCAGTTCTTCAACCGCTCGATCCTCGCCGGCTCCGGTCTCGGCCTGGGTGCGTTCGGCGTCGCCGCGCTGGCCTTCCTCTGGCCGGGCGCGGCCACCGGCTTCGGCGGCAAGATCGTGGTGGGATCGGTGGCCGACGCCAACACCGCCATCGGCAACAAGCAGCCGTTCTACAACGCGACGGCCAAGACCTACATCGTCGCCTACCCGAAGGCCGACCTGGCCAAGGCCAAGAAGGTCTCGGCGTACACCGTGCCGATCATCGCCGGGATGGAAGCCGGATTCGTCGCCCTCTACCAGAGGTGCGTGCACCTCGGTTGCCGCGTGCCCTGGTGCCAGAGCTCGCAGTGGTTCGAGTGCCCGTGCCACGGCTCGAAGTACAACAAGGTCGGCGAGAAGGTCGGCGGTCCGGCGCCGCGCGGCCTCGACCGCTTCGTGCTCGAGGTCGCCGGCGGCAACATCGTCGTCGACACCGGCAACCTGGTGCTCG
>DASUAS010000355.1:0-3744 GCA_035763625.1 Acidimicrobiia bacterium | reverse complement strand
GCCGGCGCCCCCGACGGCGGTCCGGTGCTGTCCGAGGGCCCGCTCGACGTCCGGTTGACGGTCGAGAGCGACGACGAGCGCGCCGCCGCGGTGTGCATCGGCGTGAGCGAGGGCACCGCCGCACCGGTGATCGTCGTCCGGCGCGACACCACGTTGCGCAAGGGCGAAACGGCGGTGGGGTGCCGGTTCGACCAGGTGCCGCTCCCGCGGGGCCGGTACTCGGTGTGGTTCGGCGCGTTCGACCGCGCCGGGGGCGACCTCGTGCCGTGGCACCCGGTCGCCGACGTCGACGTGCACGGACCCATGCTCGACCCGGCGCCGAGTGGCGTCGTTCGCCTCGCGCCGGTGCACGTGCGCGCCACCTGGGACTCGCAGTGAGACGGCGGCCATGAGACGGCTCGGCTACGACGGCGACTGCTGGCCCGACGAGCTCCAGACCGCGCTGCTGCGCGTCGCGCTGTGCGACCCCGACACCGCGATCCGCGAGTGGCAGGCGTTGCACCCGAAGCTCGCGCTCGACGACGTCTGGGACGCGGAGATCCAACGCCTGCTCCCGCTCGTGCGCCACAACCTCACCGCCGCCGGTGTCGACGCCGACGACGACTTCGCGCGCATGCGCGGCATCCAGCGTCGCACCTGGTTCGAGAACCAGCGCCGCATCCACCAGGTCGCGCCGACGCTGGCCCAGCTCCAGGCCGCCGGCGTCGAACCCGTGCTCCTCAAGGGGCTGCCGCTGGCACTCCTCTACTACGAGGACCTCAGCCTCCGCCCGATGGCCGACGTCGACGTGCTGATCCCGTACGACACGTACGACCTCGTGCTCGACCTGCTCGAAGCCGACGGTTGGCGCGACGTGCTCGACATCCCGCGCGACCGGCGACGGCGCATGTACCACGGCGCGGGCATGACCCACCCCGACGGCCGCTCGCTCGACGTGCACTGGCAGCTCGCGCTGCCGTTCGTCCTGCCGCACGCGGAAGCAGAGTCGAACGACGACTTCTTCCGCGCCGCGGTGCCGGTCGACGTCGACGAGCTGCACCTCGCGACCCTCGGGCCCGCCGACATGCTCCTGCACCTCGTCGTGCACGGGCTGTGGTCGGGTTCGTCGGCGAACGTCCGCTGGTGCGCCGACGCCACGACCGTCGTCCGCCACGCCGGCGACGACCTCGACTGGGACCGCGTGCTCGACCAGACCGTGCGGCGCGACCTCGTGATCCCGGTGAGCAACGGTCTGCGCTTCATCGAAGACGTGTGCGACGCCCCCGTCCCCGCGCGCGTGATCAACGAGCTCGCCAAGGTCGAGGTGCCCCGGCGCACGCGACGCGCCTACCGGTTGATCCTCCAGGACCCGAGCGGTCCCGCCGTGCTCGGCGGCCTGCGCGGCACGCAGGCGTACTGGGCCCGTCAATCGGCGAAGTGGGGTCCGCTGCGCGCCGCGCGCGAGCTGCCCGCGTTCCTCCAGGACAACTGGAACCTCGAGCGCCCCTCGCAGGTGCCGGTCGAGGCGGTGCGCAAGGCGGTCAAGCGCATCCGGAAGATCGGGCAACCCGACCATGATCCCGACGTGGACACCGAGGAGCTGACCGGCGCGCGTCAGTAGGCGCCGCGACCGCGCACCACCGCGCCGATCGTGCGCCACAGGATCTGCGCGTCGAGGGCGGGCGACCAGTTCTCGACGTAGTAGAGGTCGAGGCGGATCGACTCCTCCCACGACAGCTCGGAACGACCGCTCACCTGCCAGAGGCCCGACATCCCCGGCTTCACCAGCAGCCGTCGCTGCGCGTCCGACCCGTAGTGCTGCACTTCGGACGGCAAGGGCGGACGGGGGCCCACGATCGACATCTGGCCCCGCAGCACGTTCCAGAGCTGCGGCAGCTCGTCGACGGAGTGGCGACGCAGGACAGCACCGCCGCGCGTGACGCGCGGGTCGGCGCGGATCTTGAACAGCACGCCGTCGGCTTCGTCGAGGTGCGCGACCTCGTGCTGCCGTCGGTCGGCGTCGTCGACCATCGTGCGGAACTTGTACATCGTGAACTCGCGCCCGTCGCGCCCGACACGCACCTGCCGGAAGAACACCGGTCCGCGGCTGCTCGAACGCACGACGATCGCGAGCACGAGGAAGACCGGCGACAGGAGCACGAGCAGCACGAGCGACACGACCCGGTCGAAGACCTCCTTGACCAGCCGCTGGCCACCGGTGAGCTCGGGCTCGTCGACCTCGAGCAGCGGCAGGCCCGCGATCGGGTGGATGACGATGCGGGGCCCGGCCACCTGGGTGACCGCGGGCGCCACGATCAGCTGCACCCCGCTGTCCTCCAGCTGCCACGCGAGGTGCCGCAACGACTCGCCGTCGATGGTGTGCGAGTCGGCGATGACGACCGCGTCGACGCCCAGGCCGACGACCGTTTCGTAGAGATCGCCGACGCGCCCGACGACCGGCACCGGGAGGTCGTCGCTCGCGGCAGCGTCGCCCGGCGGCAGGCAGGCGGCCACCACCTCGAGCCCGGTGTACGGCGCGCTCTGCAGGTGCTCGACCAGCTCGCGCACCTCGCGGCGCGCGCCGACCACGAGCACGTTCCGGTTGCACTGCCCGCTGGCGCGCAGGCGATGGAGACCCTTGCGGGCGGCGCGGCGCTGGACGAGCTGCACGGTGAGCCCGACCGCGAGGAACACCGCGGCGAAGCCGACGCCGAGCTCGCCGCCACCGACGAAGCTCACGATCGCGATCGCTGCGAGCACGCGCACCGCGGCGTAGCCGACGCGCTTGTACTCCTCGAAGCCGATGCCGAGATAGCGCGGCTCGTAGGCGTTCGAGAGCCAGAGGGTCAGGAGCCACAGCGCGACGAGCGCCACCCCGACGACCACGATCGCCACCACTGGTTCGATGGCGAGGCTCTCGTCGGGCGTCTCACCCACGAGCAGCCAGGCGAACCCGAGGCCGATCGCGGCCGCGCCCGCGTCGCAGACCGCGAGCAGGCGCACGTAGTGCACCTCCCACGGTGGGCGCCGGCGAGGGCGGGGACGCGCCGACGAAGTCGTCGCGGGGTGCTCCTCGGGGTGCACACCCGCGTGGCTCATCGCGAGAGTCTCGCGCGGACCTGGGCACGCGCCGTCGTCTCGGTAGGCTGCCGGGGTCATGCGCAGGGCCGGGGTCGACGTCGTGGTCCCGAGCTTCCGACGCCCGGTCGCGCTCGGGCAGTGCCTGGCCGGCCTCGCCGTCCAGGAGCACGCACCCGACCGCGTCGTCGTCGTGGCCCGGACCGACGACACGCCGACGTGGGACGTCGCCGCCGGCGCCACCGGCGACCTCCCGGTGGTCGTCGCCCCGGTCGACGAACCCGGTTTGTTGCCCGCGCTCACCGTCGGCGTCGCCACCACCACGCACCCGCGCGTCGCGTTCACCGACGACGACGCCATCCCCCACCCGGGCTGGTTGGCGGGGCTCACCGCGTTGCTCGACGAGCCCGGCGTCGGCGTCGCCGGCGGCCGCGACCTGGTTCCCGGCGAGCGAGAGCCGGGGCGTCGCAACGTCGGCACGCTCGCGCCCTGGGGCCGGTTCAGCGGCGACCACCACCTCGGGCGCGGCCCCGCGCGCGACGTGCACGTCGTGAAGGGCGTGAACATGGCGTTCCGGGCCGAGGCCCTCGCCCTCCCCCGCCCCGGTGTGCTGCGCGGTGGCGGCACGCAGATGCACAGCGAAGAGCTCATGTGCGCGTGGGCGCGCGCCCGCGGCTGGCGAGTCCG
>DASUAS010000354.1:0-2159 GCA_035763625.1 Acidimicrobiia bacterium | reverse complement strand
ACGAGCCGGCCAAGTTCGTCACCCTCGACATGGAGGAGTACCGCGACCTCGATCTCACGGTCGCGGCGTTCCGGACGGTGCTCGACGAGGAGCGGTTCCGCCATCTCGACGCCGGCCTCGTGCTCCAGGCGTACCTCCCGGACACGCGTTCGGTCGCGCATGAGCTCGGGGCATGGGCGCTCCGCCGCCGCGCGGCCGGTGGTGGGCGCATCAAGGTCCGCCTGGTCAAGGGGGCGAACCTCGCCATGGAGCGGGTCGACGCCGAACTGCACGGCTGGGAGCGCGCGCCCTACGACGACAAGGCGGAGGTCGACGCGAACTACAAGGCCGTCCTCGACGTCCTCCTCGACCCGGCGTTCGACGAGAGCGTCCGCGTCGGTGTGGCGAGCCACAACCTCTTCGACGTCGCGTGGGCGTTGGGACTTGCCCGCGAGCATCGAGCGGCCGGACGACCGGTGCGCATCGAGATCGAGATGCTCGAAGGGATGGCGCCGGCGCAGGCAGCCGCAGTGCGCCGGGTTGCGGGTGACCTCCTGCTCTACACCCCGGTCGTCGAGCACCGTGACTTCCCGTCCGCGGTCGCCTACCTCGTCCGGCGTCTCGACGAGAACACGTCGGCGCAGAACTTCCTCGCCCACCTCTTCGACCTCGCCGACGATCCGGAGCAACTGCAGGATCAGGCCGACCGGTTCGCCGCCGCCGTCCGCGACCGTCACATCGTGTCGGCTGAACCGCGTCGGCGCACGTCGCGGGTCGAACCACCGCCACCGCAGTCGTTGCCGTCACCGTTCGCCAACGCGCCCGACACCGACTGGACCCACCCCGACAACCGGCGATGGATCGCCGACGCGCTCGACGATGCGAAGGCATCGGTCCCGGAGACGCGCGCGTCGCCGCCGAGCGTCGCCGACGTCGACGAAGCCGTCCAACGGGCGGTGATCGCAGGTGGGCGCTGGGCGCAGCTCGCTCCGTCCGAGCGGGCCACGCTGGTCAACCGCGTCGGCGACGAGTTCGAGGCCCACCGCGGTCGCATCATCGCCACGATGACGGTCGACACCCGCAAGACGGTCGCCGAGGGCGACCCCGAGGTGTCGGAGGGTGTCGACCTCGCGCGCTACTACGCACGCACCGCGATGCGCTTCGCGCGGATCGCGGGTGCCGAGGCGGCGCCGCTCGGACCGGTGGTGGTCTCGCCGCCGTGGAACTTCCCGTTCGCCATCCCCGCGGGCGGTGTGCTCGCCGCACTGGCGGCCGGCGATCCGGTCATCCTCAAGGCCGCACCGCAGAGTCGCCTCACCGCGAAGCTCATCGCCGAGCTGTGCTGGAAGGCCGGCATCGATCGCGACGTCCTGCAGCTCGTGCCCGCCGATGACGACGACGCCGGCCGACGGCTGATCACCCATCCCGACGTGGCCGCAGTCGTCCTCACCGGCGCGCACGCGACGGCGCGGATGTTCCTGGACTGGCGCCCCGACCTGCGGCTCCAGGCGGAGACCAGCGGCAAGAACGCGATGGTCGTGACCGCTTGCGCCGACCTCGATCGCGCCGTCGTCGACCTCGTGCGCTCGGCGTTCGGCAACGCGGGCCAGAAGTGCTCGGCGGCGAGCCTCGCCATCGTGGACGCGTCGATCCTCGACGACTCGCGGTTCCTCCAACGTCTCCGAGATGCTGCGGCCACGCTCCGAGTGGGACCGGCCGACGACCTCGCGACGGAGATCGGCCCGCTCATCGGTGCTCCCGGTGACGACCTCCGGCGCGCGTTGACCACCCTCGAACCCGGTGAGGAGTGGCTCCTCCGTCCCGAACCCCGCTCCGACGACCACCTCCTGTGGAGTCCCGGGATCCGGGTCGGCGTGCAACCGGGTTCGTGGTTCGCTCGCACCGAGTGCTTCGGTCCCGTGCTGGGGATCATCCGCGCCCACGGCGTCGACGACGCCATCCGGATCCAGAACACCAGCCGGTTCGGCCTCACCGCGGGTCTTCAGTCACTCGATCCCGACGAGATCGCTCGATGGACGGAGCGCGTCGAGGCCGGGAACCTCTACGTCAACCGGGGGATCACCGGCGCGATCGTGCGCCGTCAGCCGTTCGGTGGATGGAAGCACTCCGCGGTCGGCCCGACCGCGAAGGCCGGTGGACCGAACTACGTCGCCACGCTC
>DASUAS010000353.1:0-3235 GCA_035763625.1 Acidimicrobiia bacterium | reverse complement strand
CACCCCGACCGTCACCACAACCTGCTCCTGCACGTGAACGGCGAGAAGGAGGTGTGGATCGACGACGAACCCGACCGGCGCCGTCACCACGCCCGCACCCTCGACTACTTCCGAGCCCCGCACCTCGGCGCGCCCGAGCTGCCACCCGCCCGGTCCTTCGTGCTGTCGCCGGGCGAGGGCGTGTACATCCCGCCGTATGCGTGGCACTGGACCGAGGTGCTCGGGGAGAGCGCGGCCGGGTTCTCCATCGGGTTCAGCACGGCGAAGACCGTCCACGACGCACGCGTCGTCGCCTTCGACATGAAGCTCCGCCGGCTCGGCGTGCGCCCTCGCCCGCTCGGGGCCTCCGCCGCGTCGCTGACCGGTCGGGTCAAGGTCGGGCTCGAGCCGGTGGCGGCCATGGCCGATCGGGTCCGACGGGCCCGCGGCAGCCGTCTGGTAGCTTCTCGTGACTCCCAGGAGGTGGCTCGATGACCGACAGCACCAGCTACGAGGCGCCCGCGATCGTCGAGCGCACTCCGATCGAGCTCCCGCTGATCGGCATCCCCGGCTCCGCGAGCATCTCCGCCGTGTTCCGCACCTGCCCGGCGTACGAGGCGCCCGCCGTCGTCGAGCGCACTCCGATCGAGCTCCCGCTCATCGGGACCCTCTCGTCCACACCGCCGTCGGCGGTGTTCCGGACCAGCCCGGTGTACGAGGCGCCGGCGATCGTCGAGCGCACCGAGGTCGGGCGCCCGCTCGTCGCCGTGACGTCGATACCGGCGTCGGCGGTGTTCCGGACCAAGCCGGTGTACGAGGCGCCGGCGATCGTCGAGCGCACCGAGGTCGGGCGCCCGCTCGTCCTGATCGCCAGCGGCGGAGGCGGCGGCTGATCGCTCAGGCGGTCACGCGGTCGTCGAGCACCTGCGCGGCGACGAGCTCCTCGAGGTAGCGGTCGTTCCACCACGAGATCTGCAGCTGCTTGGCGCGGCGGAAGTAGAGCTGGATGTCGTACTCCAGCGTGAAGCCGACCCCGCCGAAGATCTGCTGCGCGGTGGCGGTGACGTCGCGGAAGGTCTGGCAGGCGAAGAGCTTCGCCATCGGCGCCAGGGCTCTGACGTCGCGTCCCTCGTCATGGGCCCAGGCCGCCTCCCACACGAGCGTCTCGGCGCCGTCGACCGCGGTGATGCCGTCGGACAGGTAGTGCGCGAGCGACTGGAACGCACCCAGCGGCTTGTCGAACTGGAAGCGGTCCTTGGCGTACTGCGTGGTGATCGCGTGCGCGTACTGCGCCCCACCGACGGCTTGTGCCGCGAGGAGGATGATGCCGTCGTGCATCGCCGCGTCCCACGTGGTCCACGCGTCACCGTCGGTGCCGACGAGCGCGTCGGCGTCCACGCGCACGCCCTCGAAGTCCACGCGGTACTGCGTGTCGGACGAGATCGACATGAGCTGGGTGAGCGTCACGCCGTCGGCGTTCGGATCGACGAGGAAGAAGGTCGGCCCGGCGTGCGTGCGCGCGAGCACGAGTAGCCGGTCGGCTGCCGTCGCGAACGCGACGTGGCGCTTGGCCCCCTCCAGCCGCCACCCGTCACCGTCGGAGGTCGCCGCCAGTTGCACGCCGTTCGGTCCGAACCCGCCGTGCGGTTCGAGCCACGCGGGGGTGACGATCGCCTCACCCGCGCTGATCCGGGTGAGCCACTCCTCTTTCTGGGCGTCGGATCCCGCGGCGAGGATGACGCCCGCGCTCATCACCGAGCTCACGAAGTGCGGCGACGGCGCCAGCGCCCGCCCGAGCTCCTGGTAGACGACGACGCCGTCGAGCATCGACATCTCGCTCCCGCCGTACTGCTCGGGGAGCGACATGCCGAGCAGGCCGAGCTCGCCCAGCTGCACCCAGAACGCCTCCGGGTAGCCGATCGGGTCGTCCTCCATCGCGCGCACGACATCGAGCCCGCAGTGGCGCGCGCACACGCCGGCGACGGCGTCGCGCAGCATCTCCTGCTCGGGTGAGAAGTCGAGATCCATCGGTCCTCCGGTTCAGGGCTTCCAGTCGTCGCCGTGGCGTCGCCACGGGTTGTCCTCGGGCGAGGTCGGCACCGCGACCCGCGCCTCGGATTCGGTGCAGGTCACGTCGCCGACGCGGATCGTGAGGTCGAGCGCGACCCAACCGCAGCCGGCGTCGTCGACCGAGACGTCGCGCACGGTGCCCTCGAGCACCATCGTGTCGCCGGGGAAGATCGGCTTGCGCATCTTGAAGCGCAGCCGTCCGAGACGACCGGTCGGGCCGGTCCAGTCGGTGACGAAGCGCTCGAGCCACGAGCCCTGGTTGGGCGAGTTGAGGAAGATGTCCTTCACGCCCTGGCGGTCGACGGCGAAGTGGTAGTCGTGGTGCATCGGGCGCCAGTCGCGCGCCGCGAGCGCACCCAACACGACCGTCGTCGAGGTCACGTCGTACGACAGCGGCGGGAGCGCGTCGCCGACCTTCACGGCGTCGAGCGTGATCATCGGGCGTCCTTCGAGGAGGCGTCCTTCGACGAGGCGTCCTTCGGGGGGTCGTCCCTCCGGTAGCCGAAGCCTTCCCACCGTTCGACGCCGCACAGCTCGCCGCGCTGGTTGCGGTACTCGACGTCGATGATCCAGAAGCGACCGGTGCCGAGGCGGCGGGTCTGCTCCTCGCTCACCGACACCAGGCGCTGGGCGCTGGTGATGCGGTCGCCCGGTCGTACCGGCTCGTGGAAGATCGTCGTGTTCTCCGTCATGATCGCCTCGGGCAGCTCGAAGCGCGCCTTGAGGTCGAAGTGGATCTGCAGCGGCAACTTCTCGACCGCGCGGCCCGGTGCCCAGTGGTGCGGACGGAACCACGCCGAGAGGAGCATGAGCGGCGCCACCGGACCCTCGGTGACCTCGTCGGCGACGGCGTCGTCCCAGAACAGCGGGTTGCCGTTCTCGACCGATGCCGCGCTGGTCCAGAAGTAGCCCCGCTCCACCGGGAATTCACCGAGCTCCTCGTACTGCAGCTCGCCGATGAGCGCCTGCACGTCGCCGGGCAGGTCGGGATCCGACGGCTTGACGTCGGTCACGCGATCACCCCGCGCTCGTGCAGCTTCGCCAGCTCGTCGTCGGCGACGCCGGCGGCGCGCAGCAGCATGTCGGTGTCGGTCACGGTCATGTCGCGTGCCTCGTACGGTTGGGGGCGTCGGGTCATGCCCGCGAACACCGGACCGACCTGCTGGAAATCGCCTGCGTGTGCGTC
>DASUAS010000352.1:0-11472 GCA_035763625.1 Acidimicrobiia bacterium | reverse complement strand
TCCTCTACGTCGGCAGCAGCAACTTCGCCGGCTGGCACATCGTGCAGGCCAACGAGGCGGCCAAGGCGCGCGGCTCGCTCGGTCTCGTGTCGGAGCAGAGCCTGTACAACCTGAACGCGCGCACCATCGAGCTCGAGGTGCTCCCCGCGTGCGAGCACTACGGCGTCGGCGTGATCCCGTGGAGCCCGCTCGGCGGCGGCCTGCTCGGCGGCGTGCTCGCCGACCGTGCCGCGGGCGGCCGGCGCGGCAACGAGAACATGCAGGCCCGGATCGAGGACCTGCGCCCGCAGCTCGAGCAGTGGGAGAAGTTCTGCGCCGAGCTCGGTCAGGCGCCGGCCGACGTGGCTCTCGCCTGGTTGCTCACCAACCCGGTCGTCACCGCGCCGATCATCGGACCGCGCACGGTCGAGCAGCTGGACGGCGCGATGACCGCGCTCGACGTGACGCTCGACGCCGATGCGCTCGCCCGGCTCGACGAGATCTTCCCCGGCCCCGGCGGCCCGGCCCCCGAGGCGTACGCATGGTGACCGGCGCATGGTGACAGCAGCCGACGTGCGCGAGCGGGTCGAGCGCCTGCTCGCCGACCACGCCGACGACGACGAGACCACGTTCCTCGGCGCGCAGTTCGACGCCGGTCTCGCACGCATGGACTACCCCGTCGGTCTCGGCGGGCTCGACGCCGAACCGGCGCTGCAGGAGATCGTCGACGAGGCGCTCGAGGCCGCCGGCCGTCGGTACCCCTGGATCCGCAACGCGATGGGCATCGGCATGTGCGGACCGACCATCGTCGCCCGCGGCACGCGCGCGCAGCAGGAGCGCTTCTTGCGCCCGATCTTCACCGCCGAGGAGATCTGGTGCCAGCTGTTCAGCGAGCCCGGCGCGGGTTCCGACGTCGCCGGCCTGTCGACGAGTGCGGTGCGCGACGGCGACCAGTGGATCGTGAACGGCTCGAAGATCTGGACGTCGCAGGCCCATGTCGCGAGCTACGGCCTGCTGCTGGCGCGCACCGATCCCGACGCGCCGAAGCACAAAGGTCTCACCGCGTTCATCGTCGACATGCACGAGCCCGGCGTCGAGGTGCGCGGCATCCGCAGCATGGCTGGTGCGTCGGGGTTCAACGAGGTGTTCTTCACCGATTCCGTCGTCCCCGACGCGATGCGCGTCGGCGAGGTGGGGGAGGGGTGGCGCGTCGCCAACGCGACCCTGATGAACGAGCGCGTCTCGATCGGCAGCGAGGTCGCCCCGCGCGGGTCGGGTCCGATCGCGCGGGCGGTGCACGCCTGGGAGGCCGCCGACGTCCGCAGCCCGGCGCAGCGCGACCGGCTCATGCGTCTGTGGGTCGACGCCGAGGTCCTGCGTCTCGGGAGCCTGCGGGCGCAGGCCAAGCGCGAGAAGGGCGTGCCCGGGCCCGAAGGATCGATCCTCAAGCTCCTGCAGGGGCGCGTCCTCGTCGACGTCGCCGAGCTCGTCGTCGATCTCATGGGCCCGGCGGGGACGCTGCTCGCGGCGCCTTACACCACCGACCTGGTCGACGAACGCGAAGCTGGGAGCCACGACCCCGCGCTCTCCCTGTGCGGTGCGCAGGCCGCGACCATCGCCGGCGGCACCACCCAGATCCAGATGAACATCATCGGCGAGCGCGTGCTGGGGCTCCCGCGGGAGCCGGGGCTCGACCCCGACACGCCGTGGAGCCAGATCCCCCGGAACTGAGGGAAGCAGATGGACACACCGTTCGACACGCGCGTCACCGACGAGCTGCTCTCGACGACGCGCGCGGTGCGGAGGCGGCTCGACTTCGACCGACCGGTCGAGCCCGCGGTGATCCTCGAGTGCATCGGCCTCGCTCAGCAGGCGCCCACCGCGACGAACGCGCAGGACTGGCGCTGGCTCGTGGTGACCGACCCCGACAAGAAGGCGGAGATCGCCGAGATCTATCGCGGTGGCTGCCTGAAGTACCTCGAGCGAGGCGCGGTCGAGGAGGAGGAAGGCCAGACCAAGCGCGTGTACCAGAGCGCGCTGCAGCTGGCGAAGACGATCCAGGAAGTCCCGGTGCTCGTCATCCCGTGCATCGAACGTCAGCTCGACGGCCTCGGCATCGTGTCGATGGCGTCGGCGTTCGGGTCGATCCTCCCCGCCGCGTGGAGCTTCGTGCTCGCGCTCCGGTCGCGCGGCCTCGGCACGGTGTGGACCACCGCCCATCTGTGGAACCAGGCCGCCGCCGCCGAGATCCTCGGCATCCCCGACGATGTCACGCAGGTGGCGATGTTCCCGGTGGCGTACACCATCGGCACCGACTTCAAGCCCGCCGACCGCCCACCCCCCGAGAGCATCACGTCGTGGAACGAGTGGGGCGCGGTGCATTGATCGTGCCCTCGCTGCTCCGGCCCCGCTCGTCCGACGAGTACGCGCCGGTGCCGTGGGACGACCGCCTGCACCGCGCGGCCGCGCTGACCGACGAGCGCCGGGAGGCGCACGCGCTCTCGGGCGACGACCGGCGCACCACCGCGACCGTCCTGCGCGCGCTCGACGACGTCGCGGGCGGAGGCTTCTACCCGCTGCCGGTCGAGAGCGAGGCCGACCTCGCGGTGGCCGACGAGGTGTTCGCGTCGACCGGTCCGGTGATCGACGTGCAGACGCACCTGATCGACCCGGCCCGGTGGCACGGCGACGGCGCCGACGCGCTCGCGGGGTACCTCCGCATGGTCGACGCCGACCGGTGGGGCGACGCGGTCGATCCGCACCTGCTCGACGCCGCGATGTGGGCCGGCCACGTGTTCGCGTCGAGCGAGACCGCGATCGCGCTGCTCACGTCCACGCCGGGAGACGCCGACCACAACGTGCTGCTCAACCCGCAGATCGCGGCGGCCCGCGAGCTGGTCGACCGTTACGCGGGCGCGGGGCGGGTGAAGACGCACACCATCGTGCACCCGAACGTCGGGTCGGCCGAGCTCGACCGCATGGGCGACCTCGACGACGCGCTGCGGCCGTCGGGATGGAAGTGCTATCCGCTGTACGGCCCACCGACCGCGGCGTCACCCACCGGCGGGTGGTTCCTCGACGACGACGAGATCGGCTTCCCGTTCCTGGAGCGGGTGCGGGCGTCGCGCGCGCCCGTGGTCGCGGTGCACAAGGGCATCGGGGGACCGATCCCGTCGGCGTCGGTGGCGGCCGCGTCGCCGCGCGACGTCGGTCCGGCGGCGGCCGCGTTCCCCGACGTCACCTTCCTCGTGTACCACTCGGGCTACGAGCGCGACCCCGACGGCGAGGAGGGCGCGTTCGATCCGCTCGCGCCGAGCGGCGTGGGGCGCCTGGTGGCGAGCCTCGCCGGTGCAGGAGTGGGTCCGGGCGCCAACGTGTACGCGGAGCTCGGCAGCACGTGGTACCTCATGCTGCGCCGCCCGGTCGAGGCCGCACACGTGCTCGGCAAGCTGCTGCTCGCGGTCGGGCCCGACCGCGTCGTGTGGGGCACCGACTCGATCTGGTACGGGTCACCGCAATCGCTCATCGACGCGTTCCGCACCTTCGAGATCCCCGAGCGCATGCAGGCGGAGTTCGGCTACCCCGCGCTCACGCCGGAGATCAAGGCGAAGATCCTCGGCGTCAACGCGCGCGCGGTCTACGGCATCACCGACGACGACGTCGCCCGCGCCACCGCCGACCGCGCCCGCGACTGGGTCGCGGAGCTGCAGCCGTCGATCGCGACCGCGATCACGCGCGCGGGTCGCCCGTGAGGACCCTCTCGGTGAAGCGGTAGTCGCAGCCCCACGTGCGTTCCACGTCGAGCCGGATCTCCGCCTCCGTGACCTCGGCGACGGGGAGATCGAAGTGTCCGATCCACTCCGCGGCGGCGGCGAGGTCGCGCACGGTGAACGTCACGCCCGTCACCGACGGGCCGACGCGCTCGAGATCGCGGGCGGCGACGGAGTCGGTGCCGCGCGGGTCGGTCATCTCGACGACGGTGTCCTCACCGACGAGGTAGTGACGCGAGGTGGCGCCGGCGATCGTGGGTTGCTGTTCGGGCAGGGGCTGCGCGTCGAGCACGTCCACGTAGAGCTTCTCGGCCGCGTCGAGGTCGCCGGTCACGACGGTGATGTGCGACATCCGCACCAACCCGATCGGGTGGTGGTGCCAGTAGCCGTCGCGGAACGCGTCCCACTCGGGCCGGAAGCGCGGGTCGACCTGCTCCCACATGCCGCCGCTGGCGGGGTGGAACTCGAGCATGCCCGGGGTGTCCTTGGGGTGGCAGAACACCGTGGTGCCGGAGCCGGCGTCGGTGATGCGCACGCCGGCCGCTTCGAGGCGCTGGGCCAGGTCCTCGAGGTCGTCGACGTAGAACGCCATGTTGTGGACCCGGGGGCCGAAGCGCTCCGCGTAGCGGTACCAGCTCGTGGCCTCGTCGCCGGGCTCGGGGGGTAGGCAGTGCATGGGCTCGATCGACGTCTCGCCGATGATGTAGATCGCGGCGTGGCGGTGCCAGTGCGACGAGTAGTTGCGCATCATGCACAACGGCGAGAACACGGTGTTGAAGAAGTACTCGGCGTCGGGGAGGCTGTCGACCAGCGGCGTGAGGTGGAACAGCTTGCCGATGCGGGCGCGGGCCATGCGGGGGACTCCCTCGTAGTGTGTTGGGCTCGGTGCGAATCTACGCGGCCGTTGAACGAGGGCCCCACCGGAGCTTGCGTTAGCGTCGGCACCGATGGAGCGCGAGCAGCAGTCGTACTGCCGCATCTGCGCGGCCGCCTGCGGGATCACGGTGACCGTCGACGGCGAGCGCGTCCTGCGGGTGCGGGGCGACGCCGAGCACCCGGTGTCGCGGGGCTACACGTGCTCGAAGGGGCGCGGCCTGGCCGCCTGGCACCACGACCCGGCCCGGCTCGACCGGCCCCGGCTCCGCGGGCGCGAGGTTGCCTGGGACGACGTGCTCGACGACCTCGGCGCGGTGCTGCGCGACACGATCGACGGCTCGGGCGCCGACGCGGTGGCGGTGTACCTCGCGACCGGCATGGCCTACGACGCCGCCGGCCAGATCGCCACCGGCGCGTTCCTCGGCGCGCTCGGGAGCAGCTCGTTCTACTCGGCGGTCACGGTCGACAACGCGCCGGTGCTGGTGGCGGCCGAACTGGTCACCGGCAACGCGACCATGAGCCCGCGGTGGGATCCGGAGTCGGGCGGGCTGTTCCTCCTCGTGGGCACGAACCCGGTGGTCTCCCACGGCTACGGCACCGCACTGCCCGATCCGGTGAACTACCTGCGCGACCACCGACGTCGCGGCGGGCGGGTGTGGGTGCTCGACCCTCGACGCACGGAGAGCGCGATGGCGGCCGATCGCCACCTCGCCACCCGACCCGGGAGCGACGTGGTGCTGCTCGCCGCCCTCGTGCGCGCGCTGCTCGAGCGCGGTGCCGACGACGACGAGCTGCGCGACTACTGCGCGCCCGGCGACGTCGACGCGCTGCGCCGGGTGGTGGCACCGTTCACGGTGGCGCGCGCGGCCGCCGCGGCCGGCGTCGACGCCGCCGACCTCGACGCGCTGGTCGACGAGCTCCGCGCCCACCGGGGACGGCTCGCGGTGTCGTGCGGCACCGGGGTGCAGATGAGCCCCGACGGCATCGTCGCCGAGTGGTTGAAGTGGGTGCTCCTCATCGTCACCGGCTCCCTCGACCGGCCCGGCGGCATGCGCTTCTCGCGGGGGACGCTCAGCCCGATGCGCCCGCCCCGTCCGCCCCGCCCGCCACGGCCCGGGCCCGCGAGCCGCCCCGAGCTCCCGCGGGTCGCCAACCAGATCCCGGCGGTGGCCCTGGCCGACGAGATCGAGGCCGGCAACGTGCGGGTCCTGATCGTGACCGGCGGCAACCCGATCATCGCGTTCCCCGAACCCGAGCGGGCCCGCGACGCGCTGCGCCGGATCGACGCGCTGGTCGTGCTCGACGTCCGTGAGAGCGAGCTCACCGAGCTCGCCACCCACGTGCTCCCGGCGACCGGCCAGCTCGAGCGCGCCGACATCTCGATGCACGCGCACATCTCGGTGCGGGCGACCATGCAGTCGACCGCGGCGGTGGTCGCACCCGTCGCCGATCGGCGTCCGGCGTGGTGGATCCTGGGCCGGATCGCCGATCGCCTCGGGCTCGACCTCCTCGGGCGCGACCCCGACGCCCTGACCGACGAGACGTACCTGCGGGGGATCCTCGAGCACTCACCGCTCGACGCCGACGCCGTGTTCGCGGCCGGCTCCCGCGGCTTCGAGCTCCCGGTCGAGTACGGGTGGGTGCACGAGTCGATGCTCCCCGACGGCCGGTGGCAGCTCGCGCCGGCGGTGCTCGTCGAGCGGCTGGGCGCACACCGGGAACCCACACCCGGCCCGGGCCTCGTGCTGTCGCCGGGGCGCGACATGGCGTGGAGCAATTCCGTCCGCTACGGCGCCGACGACACGACCGCTCGGCTGCGGGTGCACCCCGACGACGCGTCGGCCGCCGGGGTCGCCGACGGCGACGCGGCCACCGTGATCAGCGAGCACGGCGCGGTCGAGGTGACCGTCGTCGTCGACGACCGGATGCGGTCTGGGGTGGTGTCGCTGGTGCACGGTCGGCGCGGCCACAGCCCCGGGAACCTCACGAGCGCACGGCTCGACGTCGATCCGCTCACGACGATGCCCCGCGCGTCGGCGTTGCCGGTGCGACTCGAGGTGGTGTCCGCGTGAACGGGTTCTTCGACTGGTTCGGCAAGCTCCATCGCCGCGTCTACGCGTGGAACGGCCGGCTCGGGCGGCGCTTCGCCTGGATCCCGTGCCTCGTGCTGACCACCACGGGGCGCAAGAGCGGCCAGCGACGCGACTCCGTGCTGGTGTACGCCGACGACCGGGACGGCAGCGGCCGCGTGGTCGTGGCGTCGAACGGCGGCTCGGACCACCCGCCGGGCTGGCTGTTCAACGTCCAGTCCGATCCCAGCGTGCGCGTCCAGGTGGGCGACGACCGCTACGACGCCGTCGCACGCGTGGTGACGCCCGACGACACCGACTTCGCCCGCCTGTGGCAGCTCGTCAACTCGGTCAACGGCAACCGCTACGACGCCTACCAGTCGATGACCAGCCGGCCGATCGCGCTCGTCGTGCTCGACCGCAACCTCTAGACGCGGGCCGTCACGTCCCGGTCCAGCGCGGCGGACGCTTCTCGGTGAACGCGCGCGGGCCCTCGCGCGCGTCCTCGGTGGTGAGCACCCGCTCGCTGAGGCGCGCTTCGATGCGTAGGGCCTCGTCGAGCGACGGGGCGGCGAGACCGCGCCGCGCGCTCTCCTTGGTCGCAGCCACTGCGAGCGGTGCGTTCTCGGTGATGCGCGCGGCCCACTCCTGGGCGCGATCGAGCAAGCGCGCCCGTGGCACGATCTCGTTGAGGAGCCCCATCTCGAGCGCCCGCGTCGCGGGGATCGGCTCGGCCGTGAGCAGCAGCTCCATCGCCGCCGCCCAGGGGATCTGGCGGGGGAGGAGCACACTGGTGCCGCCGCTGGCGAAGAGCCCGCGCTTGGGCTCGACCATCCCGAACACCGCCTCTGGGCACGCCAGCCGCAGGTCGGTGCCGTTCAGCAGCTCCATCCCGCCGGCCACGCACGGTCCGTTGACCGCGGCGATGATCGGCTTGAACACGTCGAGGTCGCGCAGGACGGCCTCGGTGCCCGAGCGGAAGCGGGCGCGGTCGGCGGGCGACCCGCCCGCGAGCGCCTCGGTGAGCAGCGGCAGGTAGTCGCGCAGGTCACCGCCCGCGCAGAACGCGTCGTCGACGCCGGTGACCACCGCGACCCACGCGTCGGGGTCGTCACGGAACCGCTTCCACGCCTCGGCCAGGGCGTCGAAGTGCTCCATGTCGAGCGCGTTGCGCCTGCCCGGACGGTCGATCGTGATGGTGACGACGTGGTCGTCGGTGGCGTAGTGGATCGGCATGGCCTCGACGGTATCGGCCTACGCTGCCCGCATGACCGACGAACTCGACTTCGCCCGCGCGTCCCAGGCCCTCGCCGAGCTCGAAGCGCTCGACGTCCCCGCGATGGAGCTGATGTACAAGCTCGAGTGCAGTGGCGAGGACTTCTACAACCTCCTCGCCGACCGCATCGGCAACGACGACGCCGCGGAGCTGTTCCGTCGCAACGCCAAGGAGGAGCTCGGGCACGCCCGTCGCATCGCGCGGGCGATCGCGATCAAGCAGGGCCGCGAGTTCGCGCCCTCGTCCGAGCTGCAGGAGCGCTACCCCATCGTGCTGCCCGACGTGATCGATCCCGCGATGCTCCCGTTCATCGTGGCCGGGGAGCAGGCGGGCGACGCGGGCTACCAGGGGTGGGCGGACCACGAGTCGGATCCGCAGGTGGCGCGCCTGCTCCGGTTGAACGGCCGCGAGGAGACCCTGCACGGCGAGCGGGTCAACCAGGCGATCGCGATCCTGGAGTCGTCTCGCTGACGGTGGTGACGGTGCTGAGGGCGCGCAGCGCGCGCTCGATGGGTGGTCCGTCGGGCGGCACCGCGGCGCGCACCCGCTTCCAGAGCTCACGGTCGTCGACGGCGAACCGCCACTGCTGCACGCGCGCCGCGACCGCGGGCTGGTCGGGTACCACTGCCGTCGCCGAGAAGATCCGGCAGTCGTAGGTGCGGCAGGTCCGCGGCCGGTGCTCGTAGATCGAGCACGCGCCGTCGACCAGCATCGGACAGTGCCCGCGCTCGTCGTACCCCATCACCGCGTGGCCCTTCGGCAACCCGGGCGCGGGGAAGCGCAGCGCGGCCGGGACGTGCGCGAGCACGTCGATCTCGTCGGGCTCGATGTGCACGAACTGCGACGAGGTGCAGCACGCGCTGCACGCACCGCAGGGCACCACCATCTCGCCTCGCTGCTGCAGGTCGTCGAGCCAGGTCGAGAAGCGGCCGGCGTCGATGGGCGCAGTCGTCTCTCCGTTCACGCGGCCAGGCTAAGACCGTCGGGTCCGCGCGCCAGCTTCCAACCGCCCTCGTGCACGGCCACGTGGTGGCGCCGGCAGAGGAGCAGGCAGTTCTCGAGGTTGGTCTCGCCGCCGAGGATCCAGGCCAGGAGGTGGTGGACGTCGCACCAGGCCGCCTGGACCCGGCATCCGGGGAACTGGCAGTGCTGGTCGCGCAGGACGATGGCCCGGCGCAGCCGGCGCGGGATCTTCCGCGTGCGGCGACCGAGGTCGATGATCTGACTTCGTCCCTGCACGACGACACGCCCGAGGGCGCAGTCGCACAGCAGCCGCTCCGCGGTGATCCGCGGGATCGGTCCGAACCCTTCGATCTCGCACTGCAGCGCATCGAGGTTGGCGAGCGGGAGGTTCGCGAACAGGTCGTGCGACACGACCACCTCCGCGCCCGCGATCGGCCGGGACTCGGGAAGGTCGCCACCGCGAGCTCGTTGGCAGAGCAACAGCAGCGCGTCGGCGCGCCGCTGGGCCGCCGAGCGCGTGTCGGCGGCGCCCTCGGGAGGTTGCATCTCCTCGAGCACGTCGTTGATCGTGACCGCCGCCTCCGGGTCGAGGAACCCGCCGACCGCGCTGCCGCCCACGGTGGGGGAGAACGTCAATCCCCGTCGCGCGAAGCCGTAGGCCGCGTCACGCCGCGCCAGCTCGTCGTCGGCGAGCGCCGCCCAGCGGCGCGTCACCGCCGGGAAGTCCTGCACCTCCACGACGGCGGCCGCGTCGAGCAGCACCGTCTCGTGCTCGGCGTAGAGGTCGTCGCGCCGGTGCGCGGCAGCGGCGAGCAGCTCGACGTGCGCCGCCGTGATGTCGGCGCCTTCGAGCGCCTTCGAGCGCCTTCGCCGTCGGCGCGTGGCGCGCGACGAACCGCGACGTCTGCAACAGGCGCCCCGCGGCGTGGCGCACCATGCCGGTCTTCGCAGCCAGCCACGACACGCCGCCGAGGCCATCGGCCGACCACGCGTCGACGGCGTCGCAGTCGGCGACGACCCGCAGCACCTCGGCGTCGAGCCGCTCGTGCAGCGACTGCAGCTCGATCAAGCGCGCCAAACACGCGGCCGCGGACCACGTCGACCGGTCTTCGTCGGCCACCGCCGCGAGACCCTCCCGGATGCGATCCACACCGAACACCAGTTCGATGGAAGCACCTCAGCAGCAGGAGTGCAAGACCCAATTCCGGCGTACGCTCGACCGCATGCTCGACCTCCGAATCACCGGTGGGACCATCGTCGACGGGACCGGATCGGCGGCCCGGAGCGGCGATGTGGGCGTGCGCGACGGCCGCATCGTCGCGGTGGGCGAGGTGGACGAGCCCGCGGCCCGGACCATCGACGCCGACGGTCTCGTGGTGTGCCCGGGGTTCGTCGACCTGCACACGCACTACGACGCCCAGGTCATGTGGGACGGTGCCGCGAGCCCGTCGCCGCTCCACGGCGTGACGACGATCATCGGGGGCAACTGCGGCTTCTCGATCGCCCCACTCACCGACGACGACGACGTCGACTACGTGCGACGCCTGATGTCGGTGGTCGAGGGCATCCCGCTGTCGGCGCTCGAGCAGGGGTGCGCGTGGGACTGGCGATCGTTCGGCGAGTACCTGGCGCGGCTCGACGGCCGGCTGGTGCCGAATGCCGGCTTCCTGGCCGGGCACTCGACCATCCGGCGCGCCGTGATGGGCGCCGACGCCACCGAAGGACCGGCCGCCGCCGAGCAGGTCGCGACCATGGCGTCGCTCCTCGATCGGGCGCTCACCGACGGCGCGCTGGGATTCTCGTCGGGCTGGGACAACGCGCACTTCGACGCCGACGGCAAGCCCGTCCCGTCGCGCGGTGCGGCGCCCGACGAGTTCCTCGCGCTCGCCGGCGTCGTCGGGCGTCACGCGGGGACGACGATCGGCATGTTCCCGTGGATGGGCGAGCTGCCCGACGACCGCATGGAGCTCATGGCCGACATGTCGGCGACGGCCGACCGGCCCGTGAACTGGAACCTGCTCGGCAGCATGTCGCCGGTCGAGATCTACGAGCAGCAGCTCGCCGCGTGCGACCTCGGCCAGCGCCGCGGCGGGCGCGTCGTCGCGCTCGCGCTGCCCGACTTCCTCCGCATGCGCGCGTCGACGTTGCTGGCGAACATCCCCGAGTTCGCCGAGGTCCTGCGCATGCCCGACTGGGAGCGCCGCGCCGCACTGCAGGACCCGGACGCGCGCGCCAGCCTCGTCGCCGCCATCGACCGCGCCGGCGAGGGCGAATTCGCCGCGGTCGGTCGCTGGGACCTGCTCGAGATCGCGGAAGCGCGCGGCAGCGAGCACGAGTCGCTCGTCGGGCTCACCGTCGAGGAGGCGGCGCGGCGGCTCGGTACGACGCCGGTGGACGTGCTCCTCGACGTCGTGGTGGCCGAGCAACTCCCTCTCACCGTCATGCTCCCGACGCTCGTGCCCTCACTCGGCGCCAGCGACGAGGGGTGGCGCGCCCGCGCCGCGGTGTGGCAGGACGAGCGCGTCGTGCTCGGGGGCTC
>DASUAS010000351.1:0-10956 GCA_035763625.1 Acidimicrobiia bacterium | reverse complement strand
CGCCCGGGATCTCATGCACCCCGAGCACTACATCAGGGCGGTGACCGGCCGATGACCCGCATCGCGGTGCGGGTCGTCCCGCTGGTCGCGCTGTGGCTCCTCGCCTGGGGCGAGATCAGCCTGGTCAACGTCATCAGCGGGACCGCGGTCGCGCTCGTCCTGCTCGTCGCGTTCCCGCCACGCGTCGGCAACGGACCCGCGGTGCGTCTGCGGCCGGTGGGGCTCGCCCGCCTGGTGGGCTACGTCGTCGTCCAGCTCGTGGTGTCGAACCTGCTCGTCGCACGCGAGATCGTCAGCCGTCGCTCCCGCATCCGGACCGGCGTGATCGCCCACCGATTGCAGCAGCCGTCCGATGCCGTGCTGACCGTGATGGCGAACGTGATCGCGCTGAGCCCGGGCACGATGACCGTCGACGTCACGAGCGATCCCCCTGTCCTGTACGTCCACTTCCTGCTGATCGACGACGTCGACGACGCGCGCGGCGCCGTCGCCCGCCTCGAACGGCTGGTCGTCGGCGCGTTGGGCGGCTCACTCCTCGCCCCGGGAGGACACCCGTGATCATCGCGACCTTCGTGATCCTGACCGCGGCCGCGATCGGTTTCGCCTTTCGTCTCTGGCGAGGACCGTCGCTGGCCGACCGCATCATCGCGCTCAACGGACTGGTCATCGTCGGCATGGGCGGGATCGCCGCGCACGCCGCCGAGACCGGAACCGGCGCGTTCCTCCCTGCGCTCATCGCGGTGGCGCTCGTCGGGCCGATCGGCACGGCCATGATCGCCCGCTACATCGAAGGGAGGGGCGAATGACCGGCGAGCTGCTCGCGCTCGTCGGCTCGCTCTTCGTGCTCCTCGCCGCCGTCGGGGTCGTGCGCTTCGACGACGTGCTGGCGCGGATGCACGCGTTGTCCAAGGCTTCGACGCTCGGCGTGCTCCTGCTGCTCCTGGGCGCGGCCATCAGCCTCGACCACCCGAACGACGTGACGTCGCTCGTCCTCGCCGCCCTGCTCCAGGTCCTCACGTCGCCCCCCGCGTCGAACCTGCTGAGCCGGGCCGTCTACCTCGCCGAAGGCATTCCGAACCGCATCGACACGATCGACGAGGGGGCGGCGCGTCGGGAGGCGCACCGAAGGTCCGAGTAGCTCACCCTCGGTACGCGGGAACGTAGGTTCCGGTCTGCAGACGCTGGACGACCGACTCGGGGATCTCCACCCGCCAGTCACCGGCGGCGAGCTTCGCGCGCGACACGCGCAGCGTGCCGCCGTCGACGCCGCCGGACGAGAACGAGAAGAGCCATTCGTCGCCCTGGTCGAGGACGTCGTCGCTGGTCGCCGTTGAGTTCGCGCCGACTGTCGGGAGCACGAGGCGGGAACCGCTCGGCGACGGCTGCACGCTCACGTTCACGTCGAGCCCGCTCGGGTTCTCCAAGGTCAGACGCGAGACGACCTTGGGGTCGCGGAGCTCGTAGGCCATCGCCGCGCACAGGAGGACGCCGACGACGACCAGCGCGATCAACGGCAGCGGTGGGAAGGTGCGGCGCGGCACGTGCGGCCGCGCCATGGTGGCTTGGGTCATGGTTGCCCCTTCCAGCAGCGCGAGCCGGACAGGGCCGGCGCGCGTCAGCAGTGGACGATGACGGGCATCCGGGGCGGCGCACGCGTGCGCCGGATGGTGAGGAGCAGCTCGTGCCGGACGCGGGCGGCATGCTCACGCGTGAGCCGCCATCTGCCCGCGAGGGTCAGCGCGACCGCGAGCGCGAGCACCGCCACGACGCTCTGCCCGATGCCGTGTTCACGGCCGGAGGCGTCCCGCGGGCGGGTGACCGCGGTGGGCGCAGGGACGTCGACGAGGTCGGCCCGAGCCAGCGCCGGCGCCTTCGACGGGGTGTCGTGCCAGGTCGCGGCGGCGGTCCCGAACGTGGCGCCGCCGGCGGCGGCGATGGCTCCCGCGAGGAAGGCGAAGAGGAGGGCGCGGGGGCGCATTCCTCCAGTCTTACCGATGGGGTGAGGGACCAAGCGTGTCGGCCCTCACCCCACCAGGTGAGACGGGGCTAGCGGCGGGTGGTCTTCCTCGCCGCGGTCTTCTTGGCGGCGGTCTTCCTCGCCGCGGTCTTCTTGGCGGCGGTCTTCCTCGCCGCGGTCTTCTTGGCGGCGGTCTTCTTGGCCGGAGCCTTCTTCGCGACCGCCTTCTTCGCGACCGCCTTCTTCGCGACCGCCTTCTTCGCGACCGCCTTCTTCGCCGGAGCCTTCTTCGCCGGAGCCTTCTTCGCCACCGCCTTGCGCGCGGGCGTCGCCTTCTTGGCCGTGGCCTTCTTCGCCGGGCGCTTCCCGGTGAGCACGGCGTCCTTGAACGCCTTCAGCGGCGTGACCCGCACGCGGCGCGACGCCTTGATGCGGATCGCCTCACCGGTCTGCGGGTTGCGGCCCATGCGCGCCGCGCGTTCGACGCGGGCGAACTTGGCGAAGCCGGAGATCGCGACGACCTCGCCGGACGCGACCGTGTCGGTCACGGCGTCCACGAAGGCCTGCAGCGCTTCGTCGGCGCTGCGTTTGTCGGTCTCGAGGCGGTCGGCCAGTTCGGCCACGAGTTCTCTGCGGTTCATGCGGGCTCCTGGTTGGTCTGGGGCGTTGCGAAGCGGCGTGCATGATGCCACCGAAACCGAGCCGTTGCTGGCATCGGCCACAGAAAATGTGCCTCGTCGGCACGATCCGTGCACGCCCTCGCGAACCGTGACACCATTTCGGCGGCGTCGTCCCGGCAGTGGCGCGCCGGGGGAGGGTCACATGAACAGGCAGGCGCGGATCCTGGTGGCCGAGCTGATCGGGACGATGATCCTGGTCCTCGGCGGGCCGGGCACGATCATCTTCGGTCAGTTCCTGGGCTTCAACATCGGCGTGCTCGGCGTGGCCTTCGCGTTCGGTCTGAGCCTGCTGTGCGCGGCGTACCTGTTCGGCCACATCTCCGGATGTCACATCAACCCGGCGGTCACCATCGGGATGTGGGCCGCCCGGCGCACCGCCACGAAGGACCTGCCGTCGTACTTCGTCGGGCAGATCCTCGGTGCCGCGCTCGGCGCGTTCATCATCTGGGCGATCCTCCAGACCGGTGACAACACGTTCCCCAAGCTTCCGACGACACAAGCGCTCTTCAGCAAGGCATCGAACGGGTTCGCCGACCACTCGCCGTCAGGCTTCGCGTTCTGGGCGGTGGTGATCACCGAGATCGTGTTCACCGCGCTCTTCATCCTCGTGATCGTCGGCACCACGCGGTCGTCTGCCATCGCCGGCTTCGCGGGCATCCCGATCGGCCTCATGCTCGCGCTGATCCACATGATCACGATCCCGATCGACAACACGTCGGTGAACCCCGCGCGTAGCTTCGCCACCGTGCTGTTCGGGCAGAACTGGGGCTGGGAGCAGCTCTGGGTGTTCATCGTGTTCCCACTCATCGGCGGCGTCCTCGGGGCGCTCGTCTGGCGGTTCATCACGACGCCGGAAGAGGAATGACCGTGAGCCCCCGCTCATGGGGCTCACAGCCGGTTCTCAAGTCCACCTGCGACGCTGCTCGGCATGGCAGGCGAACGGCTCCTGCTCGTCGACGACGAGGACAACCTGCGGTCGATGCTCGAGGCCGCGCTGCGCTACGAGGGTTTCGACGTCCGCGCGACGTCGTCGGGTCGCGACGCGCTCGACGTGGTCGACACCGAGTCGCCCGATCTCATCGTGCTGGACGTGATGATGCCCGACCTCGACGGCTTCGAGGTGTGCCGTCGCCTGCGCAACGACGGCGTGAAGACCCCCGTGCTGTTCCTCACCGCGCGCGACGGGACCGACGACAAGGTGCGCGGTCTCACGCTGGGCGGTGACGACTACCTGGTGAAGCCGTTCAGCCTCGACGAGCTCGTGGCGCGCATCGGCGCGGTGCTGCGCCGCTCGGGCCTGATCCGAGCGGGCGCGGTGCTGCGCTGCGTCGACCTCGAGATGGACGACGACGCGCATCTCGTGCGACGGGCAGGGGAGGAGGTCCCGCTCTCACCGACCGAGTACAACCTCCTGCGCTTCCTCCTCGCGAACCAGGGTCGGGTGCTGTCGAAGCCCCAGATCCTCGACCACGTGTGGCAGTACGACTTCGGCGGCGACGGCGGCGTGGTGGAGACCTACATCGGCTACCTGCGCAAGAAGATCGACCGGTTCGAGCCGCGGCTCATCCACACCGTCCGCGGCTTCGGGTACGCGCTGCGGGAGAAGTAGACGACATGTCGCTGCGGGCTCGCCTGGTGGCGGGCATGGTGGTGGTGTCGTTCGTGCTGGTCGCGGTGGCGTTCATCATCGCCCGCACCACCGAGGCGAACCTCGTCGACCGGGTCGACCAGCAGCTCGTGTCGGCGGGCACCATCGCCCAGCCGATCGACGGCGGGGCCTTCGGCGGCCCGGCCAGCTCGCCCACCCCGCCCACCACCGCCGGCCCGACCCAGATCTACGTCGCCCGGATCCAGGACGGTGACATCCGGGTGCTGGTGCAGCCCAACGTGACCGCGGAGGACGCGGGCGCACCGCAGGTCAGCGTCGGCGAAGCGCTGGCCGCGGCCCGCACCGGTGATCCGTTCACGGTCTCGAGCACCACCGGCTCGGGGCGATACCGGGTGCTCGCGGTGCGGGTGCCGGGAGCGGTGAAGGTCGTCGGCCTCTCGTTGCAGGACGTCGACGCGACCATGGGGCGGCTGCGGTTGGTGCTCATCGCGGCCATCGCCATCGTCGTCGGCATCCTCGGGGTGGTCGTGTTCTGGGTGCTGCGCCTCGGGGTGCGGCCACTCAAGCGGATGACGAAGACGGCCGGCGCGATCGCGGGCGGCGACCTCTCCCAGCGTGTGCCCGCCGAACCCGAGGGCACGGAGGCGCGCGAGCTCGGTGACGCGCTCAACGCCATGCTCACCACCATCGAAGGCGCGTTCGCGGAGCGCGCCGCGACCGAGGCGCGCCTGCGTCGCTTCGTCGCCGACGCGTCGCACGAGCTGCGCACGCCGGTCACGACGATCCGCGGCTACGCCGAGCTCTACCGCCACGGTGGGCTCGCCCAGCCGGTCGAGCTCGAGCAGGCGATGCGCCGCACCGAGCAGGAATCGGTGCGCATGGCGTCGCTCGTCGACGACCTCCTGCTCCTCGCCCGGCTCGACGAGGGCCGGCCCCTGGCTCGCGATGCCGTCGACCTCGGGGTGCTCGGCATCGACGCCGCCGCTGACGCGCGCGCGGTCGCTCCCGATCGGGTCATCACCGCCGACGTGGCGGCAGGCGTGACCGTCGAGGGCGACGAGGACCGCCTGCGCCAGGTGGTGGGCAACCTCGTCGCGAACGCGCTCGTGCACACACCCGCGGGAACGCCGGTGTCGGTGACGGTGCACAACGGCGGCACGCGCGCGGTCGTGGAGGTGCGCGACGAGGGTCCGGGCATGACAGCCGACGTGGCCGAGCGAGCGTTCGAACGGTTCTCCCGCGCCGACGTGTCGCGGTCGCGCCACGCGGGTGGATCGGGGCTCGGCCTCGCCATCGTGCGGGCCATCGTCGTCTCGCACGGGGGCGAAGTGGCGTTGGAGAGCGCGCCCGGCGCCGGGACGACCGTGCGCGTCGAGCTCCCCGAGCTCGCGGCCGACTCCCGGTAGGGTCCCCGGGATGGCCAAGAACCCGGGGGGCGACTCGCTCGTCGACGAGCTGCGGGTCGAGCCCGGAGACGACGCGCAGCTCGCCCAGCGCAACCCGGCTTCCCGCCTCGGGCTCGGCGAGAAGGCCGACGGCCAGGCCCGCAGCCAGGAGCTGCTCGAGGTCCTCGACGGCCTGCACAACCGCCTGTGGGCCGAGGCGCGCCGCAGCGTCGTCCTCGTGCTCCAGGGCATGGACGCCTCGGGCAAGGACGGCACCATCCGGCGCGTGCTCACCGGCCTGAACCCCCAGGGGTGCCAGGTCGTGAACTTCAAGGAACCCACCACCCAGGACCTCGCCCACGACTACCTGTGGCGCGTCCACGCCGACACCCCGCCGCGAGGGATCCTCGGCGTGTGGAACCGCTCGCACTACGAGGACGTCGTCACCGCCCGCTGCATCGGGGTGGTCAGCGAGCGCCAGGCCCGGCGCCGCTACCGGCACATCCGCGCGTTCGAGCGGATGCTGGTCGACGAGGGCACCTCGCTGGTGAAGGTGTTCCTGCACATCTCGAAGGACGAGCAGCGGGCCCGGCTCCAGGCCCGGATCGACGACCCGGCCAAGAACTGGAAGTTCCGCCACTCCGACGTCGAGGCCCGGTCGCACTGGGACGCGTACCAAGCGCAGTACGAGGAGGCGATCTCCGCCACCTCGTCGTCGTGGGCGCCGTGGTTCATCGTGCCCGGTGACCACAAGTGGGTGCGTGACGTCGCGGTGGCCTCGTTGCTCGTCGACGTGTTCGCCCAGCTCGATCCGCAGGTGCCCGACCCCGAGCCCGGCCTCGAGGGACTGATCGTCGAGTAGTTCGTCCGCTTTTGCGGACCGAGTGGTCACCGCGGGGTTCCATCGGCCAGAATGGGTGATCGATGGACGTTGAGTCACGTGATTCCGTCTCTCTGAAGCCGGCCGAGCTCGACGAGCTCGGTCAGCTGGTCTCCGGGCTCGGTCTGCCGTTGGAGGACGAGCAGCTCGACACGCACATCGAGCAGTTCCCCCTGGTGGCCGTGGCGGAGAACGACGGGGAGATCCAGGGGTTCCTGTTCGGGTCGCTCGAGCGCATCGGGGGCACGCCCTGCATCCTGTGGGGCCTGGGGGGTGTCAGGAGGGGCAGGAACGCCCGTTCGAGCCTCGACGGCCTCGTTGCCGAGCTCTACCGGCGGGCCGCCATCTCGTTCCCCGACGAGGACGTCCTCGTCGCGGGGCGGGTCGCGCACCCGGCGGCGTACACGCTCTTCGCGGTGCTCGACGACGTGTGCCCGCGCCCGAAGTACTCGCCGAACGGCGAGGAACGGGCCTGGGGTCGGCGCCTGGCCCGACGCTTCGGCTGCGATGCCCGCTACGACGACCGCAGCTTCCGCCTGTCCGCTCACGGGTCGCCGGAGCTCGTGCTCCATGCGGCGGCGGTGAAGGCGGGCGGCAAGGTGGTCGTGGAGCTGGTGGGCGAGGTCGACCCGTCCAGCGGTGAGGCGCTGATCGCCTACGGCTGGGCCATGGCCGAGGCGCTCGCCGACGGCCTCGCCACTCCCCGCAGCTGAACGACGCCTGACGCTCGGCCGCGATGTCGGGCCGCGGTTCCGGCCGCGGTTTCGGACCGCGCCCGGTTGGACACGCTGGTCCCGTGGGCTCGCGGCGGACGGTCTGGGTCGTCGCGGCCGTGGCGACCTGCCTCGCGTTCGTCGCTGCGGCGTGGTCCGCCACTGGCGCGGCCCGGACGGCGCAGGCGCAGACGCCGCCGTCGCCGACGCTTCGCGTCTCGATGTACGGCGACTCGGTGCTGCTCGGCGCCCGGGATCAGCTGCTGGCCCAGTTCGCCGGACAGCAGGTGACGGTCGATGCGGTCGAGGACCGCTCGCTGCTCGGTGCGATCGGTCTGTTCCAGAGCGCGGGTCCCGCGCTCGGCGACGTCGTCGTGCTCGACCTCGGCTACAACGACGTCGCCGACGCCGGCGTGTTCCGGGATCGCATCGACGGCGCCATGAGCGCGCTGGCGGGCGTGAAGCGCGTGATCTGGCTCAACCAGCACGACTGGGGGCCGGGCCGGACGGCGATGAACGACGAGCTCGCGGCGGCCGCGTCCCGGTATCCGAACCTCGACGTCGTCGACTGGAACGCGGAGGTCGCGGCCCATCCGGAGTACGTGTACGGCGACCAGATCCACCTCACCCCGGCGGGCCAGCCGGCGATGGCGGCGGTGGTCCGGGCCCACTTCGACGACTACGTCGCTGCGCTCACGCCCACCACGACTGCCGCGCCGCCCACCGCGGCCCCGACCCGTGGCTCAGCCGCGCCCGCCGCCGTGGGCACGACGCCGGCCGCGTCGACCGCGGGCGACGACGGGATCGACGCGTGGGTCGCCGTCGCCGCCGCGGTGGTGGTGCTGCTCGTGGTCGTGCTGGCGGCCACGCTCGTGGGCCGCCGCCGCAAGGCCCGACGCCGCGCTCGGCGGGCTCAGCGCGGTGAGCGGCGAGCGTCGAGCTCGGCCACGAGCGCGTCGGGGGTGGTCACCGGGAGCCGGCAGGCGAACCGCTCGCAGACGTAGGCCGCGGGCCGGCCGTCGACGGGCGCGCGGTCGGCGAGCAGCGGCGTGAGGTCGACGCCCACGCCGGGGAACGCGGTGACCCGCACCGACGCCGGGAGCACACGGGCCCGGAGGACATCGACGAGCGCATCGCGTGCCGGGCCGTCGTCGCCGACGATCGCCACCTCGAGCGGTGCCCGCACCGCGCGCTGCAGTGCCTCGAGCAAGAACGCGAACGCGGTCGGGTGCTCCCCGAGCACCGGGGCGAGCGTGGCCAGCCAGTGCTCGGCCCGGGCCGCGCCGTCGGCGTCGCCGGTGAGCGCCGACAAGCGGAGCAGACCGTCGGCCGCGAGCGAGTTCTCCGAGGGCGTGGCGTTGTCCTGGAAGTCCTTCGGCCGGACGATGAGCGCCTCGGCGTCGGCGCCGGTGGTGAAGAACCCGCCGCGCTCGTCGTCGGCGAACAGGGTCACCAGTCCGTCGGCGACCGTCCGGGCCTCCGCCAGCCACTGCACGTCGTCGAGCTCGGCCAGCGTCAGGAGCGCCTCGAGCAGCGCGGCGTAGTCCTCGGCGTAGGCGAGCAGGTTGGCCCGGCCGTCCTGCCACGACCGGAGCAGGCGGCCGTCGTCGCGCCGCAGCTCGCGCAGCAGGAAGCGCACGTTGACGCGCGCCGCGTCCATCCAGTCGTCGCGCCGGAGCGCGTGCGCGGCCTCGACCAGCGACCGGAGGAACAGGGCGTTCCAGCCCAGCAGCACCTTGTCGTCGAGTCCGGGCCGCACCCGCTGCTCGCGGGCGGCGAACAGCGCAGGCAGCACTGCGGCGATCGACTCGGGCCGGTCCTCGGGCGGCCCGACGGCGTGGAGGATGTTGCCGCGGAAGCCGGTGTGCGGATCCTCGAAGTTGCCGCGGGCGGTGACGCCGAAGTGCCGCACGACGTCGGGGAGCGCGTCGCCGCACAACGTCTCGAGCTCCTCCAACGACCACACGTAGAACTTGCCCTCGACGCCGTCGGAGTCGGCGTCCTCCGCGGAGAAGAAGCCGCCGGCGGCGTGGCGCAGGTCGCGCAGCACGTAGGTGATGGTCTCCTCGACCACGCGCCGGTAGCGCTCGGCACCGGTCACCATCCAGCCGTGCAGGTACGCCCGTACCAGCAGCGCCTGGTCGTAGAGCATCTTCTCGAAGTGCGGGACCAGCCAGTGCGCGTCGACCGAGTAGCGGTGGAAACCACCACCGACCTGGTCGTAGATGCCGCCCGCGGCCATGGCGTCGAGCGATCCGGTGGCCATCTCGAGCACCTCGGGGCGCGGGTCGGCGGTCGCCAGGTCGAGGAGCAGCGTGATCGCCATCGCCTGGGGGAACTTCGGCGCCCGGCCGAAACCGCCGAACCGGGCGTCGTACTGCTGATGGAGGTTCCCGACGGCCTGCTCGAGGATGGCAGGGGTGAGCGCCCCGCGTGACGACTCGTGAGGCGCAGCACC
Organism: Acidimicrobiia bacterium; assembly: GCA_035763625.1. Taxonomy (GTDB): domain Bacteria; phylum Actinomycetota; class Acidimicrobiia; order IMCC26256; family DASPTH01; genus DASUAS01. The sequence goes on along the minus strand of DASUAS010000351.1, from coordinate 1,274 downwards.
GAACGAGGTGCCTTCCACGATCGCCTGGTGGAGCTGGTCGGCCTGCTGGCCGAGCTCGTCGCGCCGCGTGCTCCACGCGTCGTCGACCGCGTCGAGGATGCGCACGAACCCGGGCATGCCCTGACGGTCGTCGGGCGGGAAGTAGGTCCCCCCGAAGAACGGGCGGCCGTCGGGGTCGAGGAACACCGTCATCGGCCAGCCGCCGCTGCCGGTCATCGCCTGGACCGCCTGCATGTAGATGGCGTCGACGTCGGGCCGGTCCTCGCGGTCGACCTTCACGTTGACGAACTTCTCGTTCATGACCGCGGCGACGTCGGGGTTCTCGAACGACTCGTGCGCCATCACGTGGCACCAGTGGCACGACGAGTAGCCGACCGAGAGGAGGATCGGCTTGCCCTCGGCGCGGGCACGGGCGAAGGCCTCCTCGCCCCACGGGTACCAGTCGACCGGGTTGTCGGCGTGCTGCCGCAGGTAGGGGCTGGTCTCGTGCTCGAGCCGGTTCACCCCTCGCAGGCTACGGGGTGGCGGTGCCGGCGACCGCGGCCGCGCGTGCCCAGCGGTAGTCGGGCTTGCCCGACGGCGAGCGCGCGACCGCGTCGACGAGCACGAGCTCGCGGGGCACCTTGTACGACGCGAGCTGCGCGCGCACGTGCTCGGCGAGGTCGTCGAGCGTCGGTGTGGCACCGGCGCGTGCCTGCACCACCGCGGTGACCCGCTCGCCCCAGCGCTCGTCGGGCACGCCGACCACCACCGCGTCGAACACCGCGTCGTGCGACTTCAGCGCGGCCTCGACCTCCTCCGGGTACACCTTCTCGCCGCCGGTGTTGATCGAGACCGAGCCGCGCCCGAGGACGGTGATCGTGCCGTCGTCCTCGATGCGGGCGTGGTCACCGGGCACCGACCAGCGCACGCCGTCGACGACGGGGAACGTCGCCGCCGTCTTCTCGGGGTCGTCGTAGTACCCGAGCGGGACGTGCCCGCGCCGGGCGAGCTTGCCGACGACACCGGGCCCGACCGGGCGCAGGTCGTCGTCGAGCACCGTGGTCTCGTCGTTCACCCGGAAGCGGGCGACGCTCTCGATCGGCCCGCCCGCGGCCGACACGCTCTGACCCTGGCCGCCGGTCTCCGACGCGCCGAACCCGTCGATGAGCAACGTGCCGGGCAGGCGGTCGACCCACGCCGCCTTCACCGACGGCGAGAGCACCGCGCCCCCCGAGAGCACGACGGTGAGCGGGGAGACGTCGACCGGCGGTGCGAGGTCGTCGTAGGTCTCG
>DASUAS010000350.1:0-7539 GCA_035763625.1 Acidimicrobiia bacterium | reverse complement strand
GATCCCGCCGTTCCCAGAGCCGCGGTGGGATCGGGCCCTGGTGCGGGTCGCGGGTGTCGCCCCCGACTGTTCAGGGCGGGCTCAGGCCTTGCGCTCCTGTCGGACGATCCACGCGACGAACTCGTCCACGGTGCCCGAGCTGTTCTCGGCGATGAACGTCTCGGCCCACGCGTCGATCTCGGCGTCGTCGAAGCCGTCGGCGTGCAGTCGCTTTCGGGCGTCGTTGCCGAGCAGGCGCGCCCCCTCGATCTCGGCCAGCTCCGGGACCTCCTCGGGAACGCCGACGTCCTCGGGCTTGAGCGGCTCGGGTTCGGGCATCGGGACTCCTCAGTCGGCGGTGACGGAGTGGTACTCGCCCTCGACGATGCGATGGTCGTCCAGGCGGTCGGCGGGCCACTGCCCGGAGTCGACCGGGTCGTAGGTCCAGTCGGGCTGCTTCGTGAGCTGACGGTCGTTGAGCACCGCGCGCCCGTCGGCCACCTCGCGGAGCTCGGCGATCGGGGCCGGCTCGACGCCCGGCGCAGCGCCGGTGGCGTGGGCCTCGACCAGGTCGGGGTAGGTGTCGAGGATGCTGCGCACCACGACCTGCTGCTGGGTGGCGAGGTTGCAGCGGGCGCCCTCGTCGACGAGGTCGAGGCGCTTGGGCAGTTCGGCGGCTTCGTCGGGCGTCGGTGCCGACTCCGAGAGACGGGCGAGCAGGCCGGCGAGCGCGAGGCCGTCGTCCTTGCAGTGGCGGCACTGACCACACGACTCCACCGCGAGGAAGCGGGAGACGCCGGCGGCGACCGCGACGAGATCGGCGGTGTCGTCGAACGCGATGAAGCCGGCGGCGCCGAGCCCGCTACCGGCAGCTCGCATCGCCTCGTAGGTCAACGCGGTGTCGAAGGCGGTGGCCGGGAGCACCGGGTTGGCGACGCCCGAGAGCACCGCCACCAGCTCGTGGCCGGGACGGGCACCGCCACCGATCTGCTCGAGCACCTCGCGCAGCGGCGTGCCCAGCGCGACCTCGGCGACGCCGCTGCGGACGGTGTCGCCGGTGACGGTGCAGACGATCGTGCCCGGCGACTCGTCGGTGCCGAGCGAGCGGAACCAGTCGACGCCGTTGCGCACGATGGCGGGGATGTTGGCGAACGTCTCGAGGTTGCCGGCGAGGGTGGGCGGCGCCACCGTCTCGCCGGTGGGCCCCGCCAGCTCGACATGGGCGGCCGAGCTCGACCGGGCGGTGGTGTCGGAGGCGTGCTCGAACATCTCGTCGACGCCCTCGCGGTAGGGAGGGGCGATCCGCGGGAACGGGGGACGGCCGTCGATCACCTCGAGCAGGCCGGTCTCCTCACCGAAGAGGTACTCGTCGGGTCCGGTCACCAGCATGATCGGCACCCGGTCGGTCCAGCCGGCGGCGTCGAGCTCCGCGATCGCGTTGCGCAGCCGCTCGACCTCGACGGCGAACGACGCCTTGGTCGCGACGATGACCGAGTCGGCCCCGACCGCGTGCGCGGCGATCAACGCGCCTTCGAGCATCGGGAACGGGTTGGCGCGCAGGATCGCGCGGTCCTTGAACGAGCCCGGTTCGCCCTCGGCCGCGTTCACGACCACGGTGGACGGGAGCGCCGACGTGCGGTTGGCGACGACCGTCCGCCACTTGCGCCCGACCGGGAAGCCGGCGCCGCCACGACCGCGCAGTCCCGAGTCGTTGACGAGATCGGTCACGGCCCCCGGAACGATCCCGCGAGCCGCGGTGAGCGCGTCACCGAAGTGCTCGGCGTCGGCCAGGGACGCGACCGGCGTGGCCGGGAGGATGCGGGGGGTGAAATCGCGCGACATGAGGCGGGCCGTACCCTACCCGCGCGCGCCTGTAACGCGATCCTCGTGGCGGGCGATTCAACGAATGCCTCCGGTCCGTTCGATGCCCTCGAGACCTGCCCGCGGGTGGTGTTGCACGGGCCGGGGGCACTGCGTCAGGAACGGCCACTCCCCGGGCGCAGGAAGCGCACCACTTGACCGAGCACGCGCGGGTCGGTCCGCATCGCGGAGTGACCGAGGCACGACGTCTCGACGTTGTGCGCGCCGGGCAGCTCGGCGTTGGCGTGGGGCACGATGGCGTCGTCGCACGGCGACCACCACGCGCCGTAGCGGGTCGGACCCGACGGCGTGAACGCCTCCTGGAGCCCGTCGAGCACCGACGACGTCGGCACCATCTCACGACAGGGCGCGAGGAGGTAGCAGCCGTACGCCCAGACGGTGCCCTCGTTCACGCCCGCGAGCGAGACCCACGCATCCACGTGGGCGGCGCCGCCGAGGTGCTCCAGCCAGTAACGCGACGAGATCGCGCCCATCGAGTGGCTCACCACGTCGACGCGGGTGGCGCCCGTCCGCGCCAGCAGCGCGTCGGCGGCAGTGGCGATCTGGTGGGCGACGTCGACGTTCGACGCGTCGTCCCCGTAGTCGATGGCATCGATCTCCGAGCTGCGGTATCCGTGTTCCCGCAGCGCGGCCTCGAGCGCGTGCCACCCGCGGCTCGAGCCGCGGAAGCCGTGCACCAGCAGCACCGGATCGGGACGCCCCGCCGTCCGCGCGGCGGCACTCGCGCTCGTGGCGCCCGCGGGCGCGGCCAGCGTGGCGACGAGCGACACGACCGCGAGCGGGAGGAGCAGGCGACGGAGCACGGCGAGCACGATAGGAAGCGGAACCGCGTGCTGGTCGTCGCGCCGCCCATCAGCTTCAGAGGCGTAACGTCGCCCGATGCTCGTGCTCGTGCGCCACGGTCAGACCGACGCCAACGCGCGCGGCCTGCTGCTCGGCCGCGCCGATCCACCGCTGTCGGAGCTCGGTCGGCACCAGGCGGCTGCGCTCGCGGCGCACGTCCCCGCCGACGCGCGTCTCGTGGCGAGCCCGCTCGTCCGCGCCCAGGAGACCGCGGCCGCGTTGGGGGGCCCGGTCGAGGTCGACGACCGATGGATCGAGCTCGACTACGGCTCGTTCGACGGACGGCCGGTGGCCGACGTCCCCGCCGCGGTGTGGAGGGAATGGCGGGCGGACCCGCACTACGTGCCACCGGGCGGCGAGTCGCTGGCCATGCTCGGGACCCGCGTCCGAGCGGCGTGCGACGACCTGCTCGAGGAGGCGCGCGAGCGCGACGTCGTGGTGGTGAGCCACGTCTCGCCGATCAAGGCCGCGATCGGCTGGGCCCTCGGTGCCGGGGACGAGATCGGTTGGCACATGTTCGTGCAGCTGGCGTCGATCGCCCGGATCGCGATCGGGCCCTGGGGTCCCTCGCTCCACTCGTTCAACGAGACCGCCTGACCCCCGTCGCTCGCGTCCGCTCGCTCCGTCGCTACGTGAAGGCGGGGACGACCTCCTCGGCGAGCAGGCGCAGGTGGTCGAGGTCGTGCAGGTCGAGCACCTGGAAGTACACCGTCGACGCGCCGTGGTCCTGGTACTCGCCGATGCGGTCGATCACCTCGGCGGGAGTGCCCGCGAAGTGCACCAGCCGCGCGGTGGCGACGTCGCGGCCGATGGCGCTGGCGCGCCGCTCGACCTCGGCGTCGTCGGCGCCGCACAACACGGTGTTGGCGATGCTGGTCGGCAACGACGCGGGGTCGCGTCCGATCGCTTCGCACGCGGCGGCGACGCGTCCGACGATCTCGGGGTAGGAGTCGGGCGGTGCGAACGCGACGTTGAACTCGCTCGCGTGACGCGCCGCGAGCTGGGGTGTGCGCCTGGTCCCGAACCCACCCATCACGATCGGCGGGCCCGGCTGCTGCAACGGCTTGGGCAGCGCGGGGGAGTCGTCGATCGAGTAGTGCGTCCCGGTGTAGGAGAAGTGCTCGCCCACCGGCGTCGACCAGAGACCGGTGACGATGTCGAGCTGCTCCTCGAGGCGGTCGAAGCGCTCGCCTGTCGGTGGGAACGGGATGCCGTACGCGGCGTGCTCACGGTCGTTCCACCCCGCGCCCAGGCCCAGCTCCACCCGGCCGCCGCTCATCGCGTCGATCTGCGCGACCGCGATGGCGAGCGGACCGGGGAGGCGGAACGTGAGTGGCGAGACGAGCGTGCCGAGCCGCAGCCGCGTCGTGTCGCGGGCGAGTCCCGCGAGCGTGATCCACGCGTCGGTGGGGCCGGGAAGGCCATCGCCGAACGTGAAGCTGATGTAGTGGTCGGAGCGGAAGTAGGCGTCGAAGCCGAGCTCCTCGGCCAGACGGGCGACCACGAGCTGGTCGTCGTAGGTCGCCCCCTCCTGGGGTTCGGTGAAGATGCGGAAGCGCATGCCGCGGTTCTACCGCAGGTCGCGGAGCTGCGTCTGAGTACGCTCACGGGGGTGGGCGTACGGGAACAGGTCTACGACGTCACCAACGCGGTGGGCGACCGGTTGCTCAAGGGCGTGAACCGCGCCATCGGCCTTCAGTCGGAGCTGCCGCTCCGGCCGTTCTACGAGCCCGGCGACTTCGAGTGGGTGGCGCCGCTGGAGGCGAACTGGAAGGCGATCCGAGCGGAGCTCGACGCGGTGCTCGCGCACCGGGCCGCGCTGCCGAACTTCCAGGACATCAGCACCGACCAGTACCAGCTCACCGACGACGACCGGTGGAAGACGTACTTCTTCTACGGCTACGGCTTCCGCAGCGACGCCAACTGCGCGCGCTGCCCCGAGACGACCCGCCTCATCGAGGCCATCCCGGGCATGGAGACCGCGATGTTCTCGATCCTGGCGCCGGGCAAGCGCATCCCGCCCCACGACGGGCCGTACAAGGGCGTGCTGCGCTACCACCTCGGCCTGGCCGTGCCCGACGCGCGGGTCGACCAGGTCGGCATCCGCGTCGGTCCCGAGACGCGCGGCTGGCAGGAGGGTGCGAGCCTGGTGTTCGACGACACCTACCAGCACGAGGCGTGGAACGAGACCGACGAGACCCGGGTGGTGCTCTTCGTCGACGTCGTGCGCCCGTTGCGACAGCCGATGCGCGCGGTGAACGCGGCGGTCATCAAGGCGATCGGGTACTCGCCGTTCATCCAGGACGCCAAGCGCCGGCACCAGGCCTGGGAGGAGCAGTTCGCGCGGGCGACCCGCTGACGGTCAGGCGTCCTCGGGCAGCTGGTCGGCGTCGTTGAGCACCTTGTAGATCGTCTCCGCCGCCTCCTCGAGGAGGGCGGGCGTGTGGTCGAGCATGAGGCTCAGACGGATCAGGCCGAGGCCACGGGCGACGGCCGGTGCCACCACGGGGTTCACGAACACGCCGGCGTCGAGCAGCTCACGGGCGAGGACGACCGCCGACACCTCGTCGCGCTGGCGCAGCGGGATGGTGATGATCGCGCTCTCGGGCGGGTTCACCGGCACCCCGCGGTCGGTGAGCAGTCCGACGAGCCGCTGGACGTTGCCGCGCAGGCGCGCGGTCATCTCCGGCGTGTCGCGCAGGATGTGCAGCGCCGCGAGCGCGGCAGCCACCGAACCGGGCGTGTTCGACGCGGTGAAGATGAGCGGGTCGGCGTCGAGGGTGAGCAGCTCGATGGCGTCGGCGGAGCCGACCAGCGCGCCACCGCACGACCCGAGCGTCTTCGAGAAGGTGATGGTGACGAGGTCGACGGTGTCGAGGACGCCATGGTGCTCGGCCGCGCCGCGACCGCGGGCGCCGAGCACACCGAGGCCGTGCGCCTCGTCGTCGAGGAGGAACGTGTTGGCGTAGCGGCGGCACAACTCGACCATCTCGGCGAGCGGCGCGGTGTCGCCACCCATCGAGTAGACGCCGTCGACGATCACGCCCTTCCCCGCCTCCGGCGGAAGCTCGTCGAGGATCTTGGTGAGCCGCTCGACGTCGTTGTGACCGAAGCGCTTCATGGTCGCGCCCGACAGCTGCGCGCCGGTGAGGAGCGAGTTGTGGGCGTCCTTGTCGAGCACCACGAAGTCGTGGCGGTTGAGGATCCCGCTGATGGTGCTCACGTTGGTGACGTAACCGGTGGAGAACACCAGCGCGGCCTCGCGCTCGTAGAAGTCGGCCAGCTCGGCTTCGAGCGTCCGGTGGAGATCGAGGGTGCCGTTGAGGAGACGGGAACCGGTGACCCCGGTGCCGTACTTGCGGGTCGCCGCCTGGGCGGCCTCGATCACCTTCGGGTGGTACGAGAGGCTCAGGTAGTTGTTCGACCCGAAGTTGATGTAGTCGTTGCCCTCGATGGTGAACCGGGGCATGGACGCGCTCTCGACCGTCTTGTAGTACGGCCAGTACCCGGCCTCCTTGGCCAGCCGGTAGTCGGCGAGCCGGGGGTACGCCTCCAGGCGGTCGTGAAAGAAGCTCACCCGAGCGTCACCCCAACTTCTCCTACAGCCCCCGGCATCCGGGTCAGCCTACCGGTCGGCAGCGGAGTCTACGGGGAACGCGCGCGCTCGGTGGGATCGTCGCCCCCGGCCGGGTTCAGGGCGGGTTCAGGGCTCCGTGGGGTCGGGCAGGCCCATGCCCCGGGGGTCCTCCAGGATCTGCTTGCACCGCTTGAGGGCGTACCCGGCGACCAGGCCGTCCTCGCAACGCTCGTCGAAGGTCCACCTGAGGGTCATGGTGCGGCGCCGATCGGGGCCGCTGGTGGGAGAGCCCGGCTCGGGCACCGCCCGGCCGATCACGCCGAAGATCCCGATCGAGCCGTACTCGTAGAGGTGGTGGTAGCAGGCGTCCATGCCGATGCTGGCGAGGTTGGCGAAGAAGGCGCTGGCGTAGAGGGGGTCGTGCTCGATCATCGACGCGGGCAGCAGCCCGAACGCGTCGCCGACCCGACCCACCGCGAGGATCATGCGGCGGACGACGCCGGGGAATTTCAGGATCAGCGCCGCCTCCTGGTCGGACGGTCCGATCCGGCCGCTGTAGCGGTCGAGGTGCAGCTGCTCCTGCATGTCGCGCACCATGTCGGCGAACGGCTCGGTCGGGTCGAAGCGGCGCTTGATGACGATGAGCGGCGACTTGCCCTTCAGGCTCTGCTTCGCCGAGTAGGTGAACCAGATCTCCTTGCGCTGGTAGAGACGCCCACCGGCGACGAAGCGGTTCATGGTGGGGTACTGCTCGAGGATCTGGGCGATCGCCCACATGAGGAGGTGCTGGACGGTGATCGGCGTGTCCGGGTGCGCGACGTTGAACTCGCGGAGGTACGCGTCGGTGTGACGCATGGCGATCTGCTGCTCGAAGTAGACCGCCGACTCGTTCCGCCCGCGCATCAGGTACGGGACGATGCCCTTCGTCGGCGGGAGGTCACGCACGAGTTCGCCGTCGGGCCGCCGCCAGAGCATGGGCGCGGATGCTACTCAGGCGGGCGCGCCGCACGGTCACCGTCGCCCGGTACCGTCGGGGCGTGGCGTTCGTCGAGCTCCTCGCCCACCCCGACGTGGTGGAGGAGCAGGTGCTGGGATCGAGGGTCGGCTTCCTCGCCCTGCACGGCGGGTTGGAGCCGGGGACGGCGGAGATCGCGATCACCGCGGCGCGCCGGGCCGGATCGTCGTGGTACGTCATCGTCCAGCCCGACGACCTGAAGCAGCACGTGACCTCCCACGAGCACGATCCCGCCGACGCGCCG
>DASUAS010000349.1:0-8293 GCA_035763625.1 Acidimicrobiia bacterium | reverse complement strand
GAACCGGAGAGTTGCCAGGACGACCGTGAGCCGTCGAGTGAAGGTCCTCCTGGGCGGGCTCGGCGCGTTCGCGCTGCTGTTCGCCACCCTCCAGCTCGTCCCGTACCGGGTGACGAACCCGGCGGTGCAACAGGAGCCGGCGTGGAACAGCACGCGCACGCGCCAGCTGGCGGTTGTTGCCTGCTACGACTGTCACAGCAACGAGACGTCGACCTACTGGTGGGAGGACGTGGCGCCGCTCTCGTGGTGGATCACCAACCACGTGGAGGACGGCCGACGCGCGCTCAACTTCTCCGAGTGTCGACGCGGTGGCGGAGAGGACGACGCGGTCGAAGCGGTGCAGCGGGGGTCGATGCCGCCGAGCTACTACACCTGGTTCGGCCTTCACGGCGACGCCAAGCTCACCGCGGCGCAGCGCCAGGAGCTCGCCGATGGCCTCCGAACGACCCTCGCGGGTTGGAACTGCGGTGATGGGGGCTGACCAGCACGGACCTTCGGCCCTGGGCGACGCGGTCCTCGTCCGTCACGATGGGCTCATGACGAACATCCTGATCGCGTTCCGGTCGCACGATGACCAGAGGGCGACGATCGCCGAGAGGGTCGCCCATGACGTCGAGCCGACGACGACGAAGGCGGTCGCATCGTGAACGGGCTCGGCGTGCATCCCGGACGCACGTTCGACGACGACATCGCACTCAGGCCGTCGACCATCGTCGTACCGATCGACGATCCTGCGCTCGCCTCGAGTGCGGTCGCGATCGGTCGTCGCTGGGCAGACACCTTCGGTGCCGATCTCGTCGTGGCCTCGATCGAGGGCGAGCACGACCGGTCGGACCTGGAGCGCATGCAGCTCGACCCGTCCGAAGTGCGGACAGTGCCTGAACGACCGGCGCTCATTGCAACCGTCTTCGACATCGTCGCTCAGCACACCCCGGTCGCAGTGGTTGTCGCGACCCGCGCCGGGTCACCGGTGGTCGAAGTCCTGCGCGATGACATCGCGCAGGAGCTCGTGCGCTCGGTCGAGGTCCCGGTCGTGCTCGTCGGGCCGCACTGCCCGATCAAACAACTCGACGGACCCGTGGTCGTCACCCACGACGGGACGCCCGGCGTGCCCTCGGCGTTGGATCCCGCGCGCGTGTTCGCCGCGGCACTCGGGTCGCCGTCGGTGCTGCTCCATGTCCACCAGCCAGTGGTCGGCAGCGCGTCCGACGCGTTGGCGACGCTCCGCTCCGCGCAAGAACGACTCGGGCCGGACACCGCCCTCGAGATCGTCACGAGCTCGTTCCCGGCCGGTGCGATCCGCGAGTTCGCGCACGAGGTCGACGCGTCGCTTCTGGCGCTGAGCACACGCGGTCGGACCGGCATGCTCACCGCCTCGACTGGTCGGACCGCGACCTGGGTCGTCCGGGAGAGCAGGTGCGCGGTGCTGGTCGCCCATCCACCGGCTCTGAGCGAGCACTGACGTCGTGCGGCGCGGCCTCGTCATCGCGGCCACAGTCGGTGTGACGGGTGCAGCAGTCGCCGCCTACGTGCGCAAGGTGGAGCCGTGGTTCCGTCGTTGGGGCGCAACCGGCGACGAGGTGTCGGGCAAGCTGGCGGTCGACGACCTCGTCGAGCCGGGCGTCGACGCCACGACGCGAGCGATCACGATCCGTGCGCCGATCGACGACGTCTGGCCCTGGCTCGCGCAGATCGGGCAGGACCGTGCCGGCTTCTACAGCTACGCCCGGCTCGAGAACCTGGTCGGTGCCGGGATGCACAACGCGCGGTCGGTCCATGCGGAGTGGCAGGACCGAAGTCGTGGTGATTCCGTCTGGCTCGCGGAAGAACGGCGCTACCACGACGTCGGGCGACAGGTGGCGGCACTGGTGGAACCGCCACATGCGCTCGTCCTCGTGTCGCCCGACGACTGGGACCGCCTCGAACGCGGCGCGCGAGCCACCGGCGCGTGGGGCTTCTTCCTCGTGCCCTGCGGCGACACCTGCACCCGCTTCATCATCCGCAGCTCGGGCGGCCCGGTGGGCACCCATCTCTTCGACGCGCTCCACTTCGTCATGGAGCAGAAGATGATGCGCAGCATGCGCGACCGCGTGGAAGCACTGACCGCCTGAACGCGGCGATGCAGGGGACTTCCGACCCTGCCGGGAGATGGACCGAGCGACGATCGTGACCTCGACGGCAATCAGATCGAGGAGCGGATCGTGCGATTCAAGCGGAACGACGAAGCCATCGGGATGGGTGCATGGGTGTTCGCGTCGATGGCGCTCATGCTGGGGCTCGGCGCACTCATCGTCGCCGGCCAGGCGTGGACGCGCAGCGGCGACGCGAAGAGCATCGCCAGCGCAGCACAAGGAACGCAGGTCACGCTCCAGGAGTTCTCCATCACTCCGTCGATCGTCGCGGTCGACGCCGGAGGTTCGCTGACGGTCAAGAACTCGGGGACCGTCGCCCACAACCTCGCGGTGAAGGGGACGAGCCTGAAGACGGCCGACATCTCGCCGGGCAAGTCCGAGAGCCTCGACGTGTCGTCGTTGAAGACGGGCATGTACACCGTGTACTGCCAGATCCCTGGTCATGAAGCTGCCGGCATGACGGCGATGCTGCACGTCGGCCTGGGTGGTGGCGCGGCCGCGGCCGCGGCGAGCTCCTCCGAGACCACAGCGCAGAACGACCAGCAGGACGCGCTCATGAAGCAACCGGTCGACGCGTTCACGAAGCAACTGACCGACGGCCCGAACACCAAGGGCGTCGGTGCCCAGGTCATGGCGCCGAAGGTGCTGCCCGATGGCACCAAGGAGTTCGACCTCACTGCGGCCATCACCGACTGGGAGGTCTCACCGGGCAAGACGGTGAAGGCATGGACCTACAACGGCACCGTCCCGGGTCCGACGATCAAGGTCGACCCCGGCGATCACGTGCGCGTCGTGCTCGACAACGAACTGCCCCAGTCGACCGTGATCCACTTCCACGGCATCACGCTCCCGAACGCGATGGACGGCGTTCCCGACATCACCCAGCCGCCGGTGAAGCCGGGGGAGACCTTCACCTACGACTTCGTGGCCTCGCAGTCACCCGAGGTGGGCATGTACCACTCGCACCACCACGCCGAGCACCAGGTCCCCGACGGCCTGTCGGGTGCGTTCATCATCGGGGCCGAACCAGTTCCCGCAGGTGTCACGGTGACGCAAGAGGTCCCGATGATGCTCAACGACGCCGGCGTCATCGGACTGACGTTGAACGGCAAGTCGTTCCCTGCGACTGCGCCGGTGGTCGCCAAGCTGGGTGACTGGGTCGAGGTGCAGTACTTGAACGAGGGGTTGCAGATCCACCCCATGCACCTGCACGGCCTCCCGCAGCTCGTGATCGCCAAGGATGGCTTCCCGACCCCGGCGCCGTACGAGGTCGACACCCTCGATGTCGCACCCGGCGAGCGCTATACCGTCCTGGTCCACGCGACCTCACCCGGCGTGTGGGCATGGCACTGTCACATACTGAGCCACGCCGAAAGCGACCAGGGCATGTTCGGAATGGTGACCGCGTTCATCGTCCAGTGAACGCGGTCAGCGCGGGAAGCGGAGCAGCAGCGGATGTTGGAGCACGTCGACGTCGGTACGCAGTCGATCGAGAACTACGCGTCCAGCGCCGGCGCGGAGGTGATCGCGAGCTTGCGCGAGGCCGCAGCTCACCTCCGCGGCCTTCGTGTGCTGCACGTGAGCGCGACTCCGTACGGTGGTGGCGTCGCCGAGATCCTGCGTTCGGAGGTGCCGCTGCTGCGCGACCTCGGGATCGTGGCCGACTGGAAGCTCATCCGGGGTGACGAGTCGTTCTTCTCGGCGACGAAGGTGATCCACGACGGGCTGCAGGGCGCGGCCCGTCGGTTGTCGGCGGACGAGGAGCAGCGATACCTGTCGCAATCGGCGCGCAACGCGGAGAACCTCGACGGCGAGGCCTACGACATCGTGGTCGTGCACGATCCGCAGCCGCTGCCGCTGCTCGAGCTGCACGGCCGCGGCGACGCCCGCTGGATCTGGCGCTGCCATGTCGACACGTCGGAGCCGAATCCGCACATCTGGTCGTTCGTGAGGCCCTTCGTGGTTCGCTACGACACGGCCGTCTTCACGTTGGGCGGCTTCGTCCCGCCCGACTTCCCCGTGCGCCGCGTCGAGATCGTCCCGCCCGCGATCGACCCCGAGAGCCCCAAGAACCTGGAGCTGGGCGACGTCCTCACCACGCGGGTCCTGGAGTGGATCGGCGTCGAGACCCGCCGCCCGTTGATCGCGCAGGTGTCACGCTTCGACCCCTGGAAGGATCCGCTCGGTGTCATCGCCGCATACCGCCTCGTCCGGGAGGAGGTCGGCGACGTGCAGCTGGCGCTCGTCGGGTCGATGGCGCTCGACGATCCCGAGGCGTGGACGATCTTCAACACCATCCAGGAAGAGGCCGCGGACGACGATGGCATCCACGTGTTCACCAACCTGACCGGCGTTGGCAACGTCGAGGTCAACGCCCTGCAGCGGCGCGCCGAGGTGATCATCCAGAAGTCGCTGCGCGAAGGATTCGGGCTCGTCGTGTCGGAGTCGCTGTGGAAGGGGACGCCGGTCGTCGCCGGGCGAGCCGGAGGCATCCCGTTGCAGCTGCAAGACGGTCGTGGCGGTTTCCTCGTCGACTCCGTGGAGGAGTGCGCGGCCAGGACCTTGGAGCTGCTCGCCGACGCCGAGCTGCGGCACGAGCTCGGCCGAACCGGTCAGGAGCTCGTCCGTGAGCGGTTCCTGCTCCCGCGCTTGATCGCCGACGAGCTGCGGATCTACGGCGAGGTGACGAACCGCGGCTCGCGCGGCGACACGGGTGAGCTCGTGCTCCCGCGGCATGGACAGCGGGACCCGGTGTGCGGGATGCAGGTCCAGCCCGGGAGTGCGCGTGCGCTCGAGTACGACGGTCGGCCGTACGCGTTCTGCTCGCGGACATGCGAGGAGGAGTTCGCGCGCGATCCGCAGCGGTTCCTCCGTGGCCATCCGTTCCGCACGCTGCAGCAGATGATGGGCATGGATTCGAAGGACGTCTCGCGCTGACGGCAGGCGCCGATCGGTCAGGCGCGATCGGCGGCCACGAGCGCGTCGAAGGCATCACGCATCGAGATCACGCCGATCACGACATCGCCCTCCACGACGGGAAGGCGCCTGATCGGCGGTTGGAAGCTGACGAGCGAGTCGACCCCGAGACCATGGGGATCGCCGACCTCGGGGTGCTGTGAGGCCCGGCGTCGAAGCGCGGCGTTAGCGTGGGCACGTGGACGTGCTCGTCACCGGTGCTCACGGACTGATCGGCACCGCGCTGCTTCCTTGCCTCCGGGCCGACGGCCACCGCGTGGTGCGCCTCGTGCGCGACCAACCCGAGGGTTCCGACGACGTCCGCTGGGATCCCGCCGCGGGCACCATCGACGCGGCCGGCCTCGAGGGCATCGACGCAGTCGTGCACCTCGCCGGCGCCGGGATCGGCGACAAGAAGTGGACCGCGGCCCGCAAGCAGCTCATCGTCGACAGCCGCACCGAGGGAACCGGCCTGCTCGCCCGCACTCTGGCCGGCCTCGACCGCCCGCCACGGGTGTTGCTGTCGGGCTCGGCGGTGGGCTACTACGGCGACGGAGGCGCGGCCGAGCTCACCGAGGCCTCCCCTCCCGGCGACGACTTCCCGGCCCGGGTCTGCGTGGCCTGGGAGGCCGCCACCGCCCCCGCCGAGGAGGCCGGGATCCGGGTGGTCCACCTCCGGACCGGCATCGTGCTCGCCGCCCACGGTGGAGCCCTCCACCGCATGCTGCTGCCGTTCCGGCTCGGCCTCGGCGGCCGGATCGGTTCGGGCGAGCAGTACCTGAGCTGGATCACGCTCGACGACCACGTCGGCGCGATGCGCCATCTGCTCGCGACCGACTCGGTGGGCGGTGCCGTCAACCTCACCGCGCCGAACCCGGTCACCAACGCAGAGTTCACGCGCGCGCTCGGGTCGTCGTTGCACCGGCCGACCGCGTTGCCGACGCCGCTGCTCCCGTTGAAGGCGGTGTACGGCGCGGAGCTCGTGGAACGACTCCTCGTGATCGGACAGCGGGTGCTGCCGCGCGCGCTCGAAGCGAGCGGTTACGAGTTCGCGCACCGCGAGATCGACGACGCGCTGCGCGCGGTCCTTGCGGCACCGGCTGCGGCGTGACGTTCGCCGCAGCCGGGTCCACGGTGGGGTGACCGAGGGGTTTCGAACCCCCGACCTCCGGGACCACAACCCGGCGCTCTAGCCAACTGAGCTACGGCCACCATGTCGGCGCACCGCCCTGCGCGCCGGGGCGTCCACTCTACCGGCCCGTTCGGGCGCCTCTTCCGTCGATACGATCGTCCCTGGTCAGCGGGCTCCCAGGTGCGTCAGCGGCCTTCTCGACGAGCCTCGAACCGGGCCGGGCCGCCGTCGAGGACCTCGCCGAGCACACCGAGGTCGACGCCCAGCCCGTCGACGACCTCGCGCACCACGTCGATGTCCTTGCGCATGTAGTGACCCGCGGCGTCGACGAGCGTGCGTGTCGAACCCATCGCCGCGATGAGGCCCATCACGTAGCTCGCGCCGCTCGATTCCTGGATGACGCGCGCGAGCGTCGGCGTGTCGACGCCAAGGTCGTTCGCGATCTGCTCTGCCTGCGCGACGAGCTGGATGTTCGCGGCGAAGAGCGCGTTGTTGACGAGCTTGACGACGAGCGCGCTGCCGAGCGCGCCGATGTCGGCCATCGGGTCGGCGTACGCGCCGACGGTCTCGCGTGCGCGCGCGACGTCGCCGGGCGCGCCGCCGAGCATCACCGTGAGATGCCCGGCGAGCACGTCGTCGGCGCCACCGCTGAACGGCGCGTCGACGACGTGTCCGTTGCCGGCGTCGGCGATCCGGCGGACGGTCGCCGGCGATCCCGTGGTGTGGGAGACGAGCAGGGTCTCCGGTGCCAGGTGGGGCACCAGGCCGCCTCCTCGGGACCCGGCTCCCAGGGTCACCTCGGCCAGCTGCTCGTCGGAGTAGAGCGCCAGGTGCACCACCTCGGCCGCCTCGGCCGCCTCCGGCAACGAGTCGGTGACCGCCGCGCCCAGCCGGGCGAAGCGCTCGCGCACCTCGGCCCGGCGGGCGTAGACGGTCAGTTCGTGGCCGGCGGCGAGGAGCCGTTCCGACATGGGCGCGCCGATCTGGCCCGCCCCGACGAAGGCGACCCGCATCGCGACGTGCTACTCGGGTGACGCGCTAGTCGGCGATGCCGGTGGCGAAGGTCTTGACCTCCGTGTACTGCTGGAAGCCCTCGACGCCGTTCTGGCGACCGACGCCGCTCGCCTTGTAGCCGCCGAACGGCGCGTCGGCACCGTAGGTCGCGCCGCCGTTGAGGCTGATGGTGCCGGCGCGCAAGCGCTTGCCGATGGCTTCGGCCCGCTCGAACGAACCCGACGTCACGTACCCGCCGAGCCCGTACTGGTTGTCATTCGCCATCCGCACGGCTTCCTCGTCGCCGTCGAACGGGATCACGATGAGCACCGGTCCGAAGATCTCCTCGCGGGCGATCGTCATGTCGTTGGTGACGTCGGCGAAGAGCGTCGGCTGCACGTACCAGCCCTTGTCGAACTGCTCGGGCCGTCCGCCGCCGGCGACGACGCGCGCACCTTCCTCCTTGCCCTTCTCGATGTAGCCGAGCACGCGCTCGCGCTGCTTCTTGCTCACGAGCGGGCCCATGAGGTTGCCCATGTCGTTGGGGTCGCCGTAGGGGAAGTTCTCGAACCCCGGCGTCGCGATCTCGATCGCCTGGTCGTAGATCTTGCGGTCGACGAGCATGCGGGTGGCCATCACGCACCCCTGACCGCCGTGCACCGCGACCATGCACGCCATGCCCATCTTCGCCTCGAGGTCGGCGTCGTCGAGCACGATGTCGGCCGACTTGCCGCCCAGCTCGAGGAAGAGGCGCTTCATGGTGGCGCCGCCCTTCTCGAAGATGCGCTTGCCGGTGGCGGTGGAACCGGTGAAGGAGATGAGGTCGACCAGCGGGCTGGTGGTGAGCTCCTCGCCGACGAGGTGGTCGGACGACGTCACCACGTTGAACACGCCGGCGGGGATGTCGGTCTTCTCGGCGACGAGCCGGCCGAGGCGGGTGGCGTTCCAGGGCGTGTCGGGGGCGGGCTTCAGGATGACGGTGTTGCCGGTGGCGAGGGCCTGGCCGATCTTCTGCGACGACACCTCGAACGGGTAGTTCCACGGCACGAAGGCGCCGACGACGCCCGCGGCCTCGCGGGTG
>DASUAS010000348.1:0-5568 GCA_035763625.1 Acidimicrobiia bacterium | reverse complement strand
ATCGCCAACGCCGGTTCGTCGCCGACGCCAGCCACGAGCTGCGCAGCCCGCTCACCGGGATGCGCGCCCAGCTCGAGGTCGACCTCGAGCACCCCGAGCTCGCCGACTGGCAGGCCACCGAGCGCGACGTCCTCGCCGACGCCGTCCGCATGCAGCGCCTGGTCGACGACCTGCTCGCGATTGCGGTGGTCGACGAGTCGATGCTCGACGCCGAGCACCGCGCGCCGGTCGACCTCGACGAGATCGTCCTCGCCGAAGCGCGCCGTCAGCAGACGCGCAACGGACTGGCGATCGACACGCGCGCGGTGTCGGGCGCGCAGGTCGACGGCAACGCCGACCAGCTCCTGCGGGTGGTGCGCAACCTGCTCGACAACGCGGTGCGCCACGCCTACTCCCAGGTCGTGGTGTCGCTGGTGGAGTCGAGCACCGATGTCACCCTCCGCGTGGTCGACGACGGACCCGGCATCCCCGACGCCGACCGTGAGCGGGTGTTCGAGCGGTTCGCGCGCCTCGACGACGCCCGTGGCCGCGATGGCGGCGGCGCGGGCCTCGGCCTCGCGATCGTGCACGACGTCGTGGTCGCCCACGGCGGCTCCGTCGCCGTCGAGAACGCGCCGGGAGCCGCCTTCACGGTGGTGTTGCCGGTGCACGCGGGCGTCTGACCGCGGATCGTCCAGCGATTCAGCCACCGTTCAGCGGCCGAGGTCGACGATCGGACCGTGCACCGATCGCAGCCGCAAGGACCCTCCACTGCGGTCGGTCGAACGGTGGGTCCCGGCCGAGGAAGACTGCCCTCCGGGTCGGGGCCCACCGTCCACTCGCCCTTGTCGTCGCACCGTCCGTCTCGGCGAGCTCTCGGTGCGCTCGTGGTCACGACCATCGCCACCGCGATCGTCGTCGGCGTCGGCGGTGCGCTCTCGAACACCGCGCACGTGACCCTGGTGGCGGTCGCGTGCGCCTCGTACCTCGCGCTCGTCGCGCGGCGTCAGCCGTCGGGGCTGTCGATCAAGCTCGTCGGCGCGGCGGTGGCGCTGCAGACCGTCGTGGCGCTCGCGCGCCCGCCCAGCGCAACCCAGGATCTCTGGTACTACGCGATCTACGGGCGCATCCTCGCCATCTACCACGCCAGTCCGTACACCCACGTGCCCGCCGAGTACCCGCACAACCCGTTCCTCACGCAGGTCGGTCGCTCCTGGCACCACACGCCCTCGGTGTACGGACCCGTGTTCACCGCGCTCTCGGGTGCGGCCTCGTTCGTCCTCGGCGGATCCTTCGTCGGGACCCGCCTCTTCTACCAGGGGCTCGCGGCCGCCGCGCTGGTGGCCGCGTGTGTCGTGATCTGGCGACGGACTCGCTCGTCCGACGCAGTCGCGTTCTTCGCGCTCAGCCCGTTCACCGCGCTCTACCTCGTCAACGGCGGCCGCAACGACATCCTGGTCGGCGTCGCCCTGCTGGGCGCAGTGGTGCTCGCGCAGCGCGGACGTTCCACCGCCGCGGGCGTGGTCGGTGGCCTCGGCGCGCTGGTGAAGCTCACCGGGATGGTCGGTGTGGTCGCCTTGGTGGTCGCGCTGGTCATCGGTCGCGAGCGCCACGCGGCGCGTCGAGTCGCGGTCGCGGCCGGGTTGACGGTGGTCGGCGCGTACCTGGTCGCGGGCGCGTCGGCGGTGCTCACGCCGATGAAGACCGCCGGTTCCTTGTTCTCGAGGGAGTCCGTGTGGCGGGTGCTCCCCCGGATCGGCCAGTCACTGCCGACCACCGAGCTGGCGCTGGTGGTTGCCGGCATCGTCGTGTGCTGGGTCATGCTGCGCAGCGCGCGCTCCGGACCGGAGGTCGCGGTGCCGGCCGCGCTGGCGGCGCTCACCCTCGGCGCCGCGTACACGCTGCCCGGCTATCCCGCCTGGGCGCTGCCGACCGCCGCGCTCCACCACCGGGGACGCGTCGCCCGCATCGTCGCGTTGCAAGCGGTGGTGCTCGTCATGGCGTACGAGATCGTGCGCCAGCCGATACGAGGCCCCCTCGGCCACGCCCTCTTCGAGGTCGCGGTGATCGGTGGTCCGCTGGTGGTCCTCGGGTTGTTCGTCGCGCTGATCGTGTCGGCGGGATCGCGCCCGAGGCGTGACGCCACGTCGGGCGCGGCGTCGGAGTCGAGCGACGGTGTGCCGGCGGTGCGGGGACCGATCGCCGACGTGTTGGTCGTGGTGCCGACCCTCGACGAGATCGACAACATCGAGCCGCTCCTGCGCGGCGTTCGGCGGGCCGCTCCAGCCGCGGACGTGTTGGTCGTCGACGACGCCAGCCCCGACGGCACCGCCGAGCGCGCCGAAGCGCTCGCGCGCGCGCTCGGGTCGATCACCGTGGTGCGCCGCCTGGGTGAACCGGGGCTCGGCGCCGCGTACCGCGACGGCTTCGACTACGGGCTCGCGCGCGGCTACGACGCGATCGTCGAGATGGACGCCGACCTCTCCCACGATCCGGCGACGATCCCCGCGCTGGTCGCGGCCCTGGCCGACGGGGCCGACCTCGCGATCGGGACCCGCTACATCCCTGGTGGCGCCACGCCGGGGTGGCCGCTCCACCGGCGGATGCTGTCCCGCGCCGGCGGCGAGTACGCGCGCCGGCTGCTCCACCTCCCTGCACACGACCCGACTTCGGGCTTCCGCGCCTTCCGCGCCGACCTGTTGCGCGTGTGCGAGCTCGAGACCGTCGGCGCCCAGGGCTTCGCCTTCCAGCTCGAGATGCTCCACCGAGCCAGTCGCCTCGGGGCTCGGGTCGTGGAGGTCCCGATCGTGTTCCGCGACCGCACCGCGGGGGAGTCGAAGCTCTCGGGCGCGATCGCTCAGGAAGCGCTGCGCATCGTGAACGCGTTGCGGCGCCACCCCTGGCAGCCGGCGCAGCGGCCGGTGCTCGGCACGTGAGCACACGGGCCTCGGTGCAGTCGGCCGAGGTCCGTGCGAACGCGGCGATGCTGGCGGCGTGCAGCCTGGTCCTCCTCGCCGGGTTCGGGCTCCAGGTGCTGGCGTACGGTCACGGTGGGCACTCGTCGCTCAGCGACATCCCCCATCTCGTGCTGAGCCACGACCTCACCCCCGGGCACTGGCCCTACGTCGACCGGGTGCTCGAGTACCCGGTGCTCGCAGGTGTGCTGCTCGGCGCCGCGGTCAACCTCTGCACGGGACCCTTCGGCGCGTTGAGCGTGGTGGCGCTCCTCACGAGCGCGGTCACCCTCGCGATCACGTGGATGCTCGGGCGGCGCTTCGGCAGTCGCGCCTGGCGATGGGCGATCGGCACGCCGCTGCTCCTCTACGCGTTCCAGAACTTTGACGTCTTCGCGATCGCCGGGATGGTGGTGGGACTCCTCGCCTTCGAACGTGGGCGCGACCGCAGCGCCGGCGTCGCCATCGGCATCGGGACCGCGGTGAAGCTCTTCCCCCTGGCCGTCGTGCCGCCGCTGGCAGCCATCCGATGGACGCGCGGCGACCGGCAGGGGGCGTACCGGCTCGTGGGCGCATCCGTCCTGACCGTCGCGGTCGTGAACCTGCCGTTCCTCATCGCCCACCGTTCGCGCTGGTGGTGGGCCTACTCGTTCCAGTCGTCGCGGCAAGCGACGTGGGGGAGCGCGTGGTTCTACGTGCTGCGCATCGCGGGGCTTCCGGTGCACGGCACGGCGGGCGCGCAGGTGGCCAACCTCGTGAGCGCGGTCGCGGTGATCGGCGGACTCGCGTGGCTGGTCGCGCGCACGACCCGTGTCCACCTCGATGCGATCGCGGCCGCCGGAGCCGCGATCGCGATCTGCATCCTCGCCGACAAGGTGTACTCGCCGACGTACGACGTCTGGCTCGTGGTCTTCTTCGTGATGTTGCCGCTCGGGCGGCGGCTCTGGGTCACGTTCTGCGCGGTCGATCTCGCGGTCTTCGTCGTCGTCTACGGCTACTTCGACGGCCCCCTGCACGCCGACGTCGTGCGCGCGGTGCTGCCGGCACTCGTCGTGCTGCGCACCGTGGTGCTCCTGACCATCATCATGCGCACGACCGACCCCCAGCGGCGCGCGAGCCCCGACGCGCCCGCGCTGATGGCATCACGTCGAGTGGGTTGAGTGGATCGTCTCCAGCTGCCGGATCTCCGATCTCGGCACCGGAGCGAGCCCGAGCGCGACCCGGCGGGTGTTGATCTCGTCGATCTCGGTCCGCTGCACCTTTGCCATCGTGGCCGCGAGGTTGCGCACGCCCGAGTGCTCACCGTGCGCGGCCGCGTACTCGGCCATGCCGATCCCGCCGGCGTGGTGACGGATCATGAGGTGGGTGAAGAGATCGTCGGCGGCAAGCCCGTGCGACTCGTCCAGCTGCGCGAGCTCCGCCTTGGTCGGCATCCCCGGCATGTCGGCCGGGCGCACCGGATGGCCCATCCACGCCATCGCCACCGAGCCGTCGCCGGTGACGTTCGCGCCGCCGGCTTGGTTGAGGTAGCTGTTCATCGCGGCCAGCTCCTGCGACTGGCTGCTGATGATCTCCTGCGCGAAGTGCTTCACCACCGGATCGTGGGAGCGGTCGAGGTAGTCGAAGCTCATGTTGATGGCGCCGTTGTGGTGGGTCTCCATGTCGGTGAGGAAGCCGGTGTCGACGCCGTTGAACGACTCGGTGTCAGGCTGGTTGAGCCACCATCCCGCCACGCCGGCGAGGAAGCAGAGGGCGATGACGACGACCACGACCTGCCAGCGAGCAGGTCCGTGCCCGGACTGAGGACCCTGGTCGGGCGCCTCGACGTCCCGCTCGTCGGTGAGCATCTCCCCGATCATCGCGCGCCGTCCTTGTGGCCGGTCGTCGCGTGTGCGAGCCTCGCTCCGGCATGCGCATCGGCGTCTTCTTCCCCACCAAGGAGCATGGCCCGGTCGACGAGACGGTCTCGCGCATGACCGAGGTCGCCGCGCTCGGATTCTCCGCGTTGTGGCTGCCGCAGAGCTCGGGGTTCGACGCGCTCACGGTCCTCGCACTCGTGGGGCAGCAGACCACCGGTGTGGAGCTCGGCACCTCGGTGGTGCCGACGTATCCGCGCCATCCGGTCGCGCTCGCTGCCCAGGCCCTGACGGTCGATGCCGCGGTCGGGTCGCGACTCGTCCTCGGCATCGGTCTGTCGCACCGTGCGACCATCGAAGGCACCTACGGGTTGTCGTACGAGCGCCCGGCGCGTCACATGCGCGAGTACCTCGACGCGCTCGTGCCGCTGCTCCGCGACGGTGTGGTCGACGTCGACGGCGAGACCATCTCGGCCCACGCGCGGCTGACCGTACCGGGAGCCACCGCGCCCACCGTCCTCCTCGCCGCGTTGCAGCCGCGCATGCTGTCGCTCGCGGGTGCGATCGTCGACGGCACGATCACCTGGTGCACCGGCCCCATCACGCTCGAACGGCAGGTCGTGCCGCTCGTTCGCGCGGCGGCGGCCGAGGCTGGACGCGCCGAACCGCGGGTCGTGGTCGCGCTCCCCACGATCGTCACCGACGACGAGGCCCACGGTCGTGCCGCCGCGGGCGAGCCGCTCGCGGGCTACGGCGACCTTCCCGTCTACCGCGCCGTG
>DASUAS010000347.1:0-8282 GCA_035763625.1 Acidimicrobiia bacterium | reverse complement strand
TGTTCCTCATCGCGATGTACTTCAGCATCGCCGCCCTCGTGTGCGCGCTCTGGCTCCCCGGGAAGGAAGCTGCGCGCGCTCTGCAGGAGGAGCGCGCGCGCGAAGGCCCGGTGGCCGGGCTGTACGCCGAGTTCGAGTGATCGGGCGCGCCCTCGTTCGCTACCGCACGGTGCGGAAGAACGCGCGTAGATCGTCGACGAAGAGAGCGGGTTCCTCCATCGCGGCGAAGTGGCCGCCGCGGGGCATGTCGACCCAGTGGGTCACGCGGTAGCGCTGCTCCACCCAAGAGCGCGGGAAGCGCAGGATCTCCTCCTTCGGAAAGCGCGCGATCCCGGTGGGGACGTCGACGTGCTCGAGCGGTTCGCGGAGCACGCCGCTGTGCATCGTCTCCCAGTAGAGGCGCGCCGACGAGGTGAACGACCGGGTGACCCAGTAGAGCATCACGTTGGTGAGCAGCTGGTCGCGCGAGAAGCTGCGTTCGAGCACTCCGTCGCAGTCGCTCCAGTCGCGGAAGCGCTGCGCGATCCACGCCAACAAGCCCGCGGGCGAGTCGTCGAGCGCGATGCCCAGCGTCTGCGGATGCGTGCCTTGCACCGAGGCATACGCGGCGTCCTCGCGTTGGAAGCGGGCCATGACCGCGAGGTCGGCCTGCTCCTCGTCGGTGAGCGACGCATCGCCGTCGGGCGGTCCGGCGATCGGCATGCTGAGGTGCAGACCGACGCAGTGCTTCGGGTCGAGCGTCGCCATCCGCGTGGTGATCTGCGCACCCCAGTCGCCGCCCTGCGCGCCGTAGTGCTCGTAGCCGAGCCGTTCCATGAGCGCGACGAACGCGTGCGCCACCCGCCGGATGTCCCAGCCCGGGACGCGGGGCACCTCGGAGAACCCGTACCCGGGGAGCGACGGCGCGACGACGTGGAACGCATCGGCCGCGGAACCGCCGTGCGCGGTGGGGTCGGTGAGCCGGGGGACGACGTCGAGGAACTCGACGATGGAGCCGGGCCAGCCGTGCACGAGGAGCAACGGCAGCGCGTCGGCGTGCGACGACCGCGCGTGCACGAAGTGCACGCGCAGGCCGTCGAGCTCGGTCGTGCACTGGTCGAGCTGGTTCAGCCGCGCTTCCTCCGCTCGCCAGTCGTACCCGTCGCGCCAATAGGTGACGAGGTCCCGCACCTCCTCGATCGGCGTCCCGTACTCCCATCCCGTGCCCGGGATCGGGGCAGGGAACCGGGTGAGCTCGAGCCGCCGCCGGAGATCGTCGAGCACCGCGTCGTCGACGTGGACGCGGAAGGGCTCGACGCCTTCTTTCGTCAAGATGGCGAGATGGTGATCGCGTGGGTGGGACAGAGGTCGACGGCTTCCTGCACCGCGGCCTCGAGCGCCTCGGGCACGTCGGGCAGGAGCACCACCGCGTAGCCGGCGTCGGTGAGCTCGAACACCTTGGGCGCCTTGGTGACGCAGGTGCCGAAACCCCCGCAGACGTCGGCGTCGACTGACACCCTCACGCCGGGACCCTCATCCGCGCAACGAGACCCGGACGACGTCGTCGACGACCTGGGTCGGGAACGTGCGGAGCGTGCCGGTCCAACCGTCGTCGGACGGGAGCACGCACTGGCCGGTGGTGACGTCGAAGGTGGACCCGTGCTCCGGGCAGCGCAGCAGCACGCCGCGCATCAACGGGACGCCACCGAGCGGGGTGGCCTGATGCGGGCACATGTGCTCGAACGCGCACCACGTGCCGTCGGCGTTGGCCACGGTCACCGGCGTGCCGTCGACCTCCACCGTCATCGTCTCCCCCGGCTCGAGGTAGTCGGCCGGCAGCGCGTCGGTGAACCCGTCTTCGTCGCTCATGCGCGCAGACTACGAGACGAGGCGTCAGGCGTACTGGCCGACGTTCATCGCCTTCTCGAGCGCGCCGCCCATGATGAGCGCCTGCTGCTCGAGCGGCAGGTCGGCCACCACCGCCGAGTACGCCAGCGGGTCCTCCATCCCCTCCGGGTGCGGGAAGTCGGAACCGAACATGATGTGGTCGACGGGGATGCCGAGGTCGATGAGACCCTTCGGCTCAGGTTCGTGGAACGCGTGCACCCACACGTTGCGATTGAAGATGTCGACTGGGTTCTCGTCGAAGAGCACCGACGCGCGGTCGTAGGTGCGCTGCAGCTTCTCGTAGAACGGCCGGATCCACGAGCTGGCGAACTCCACCGGCATGAACTTGAGCGTCGGGAACCGCGTGGCGAGCCCGTGGCCGATGATGGACGCCATCGCGTCGACGAGGTTGTCCTTCTCCGACGAGAGCGCGAGGAACGCGGGCGACGACTGGCGCGCCTTCGACTTCGCGGTGATCACCATCTCCTTGTCGCCGAGACCTTCCCACTCGTTGGTGTAGCGGTTGTAGCCCGCGTCGCCGGAGTGCATGCCGACGACGAGGTCGAGCTCGACCACCCGCTCCCAGAACGGGTCGAACTCGGGGAGCGCGAACGACTTGCGGCCCTTCCACGTGGGCACCGGCGCCACGCGGATGAGGAAGATCTTGGCGCCGCGCTCGGCGATGTAGTCGAGCTCGGCGATGGCGACGTCGTTGCCCGCCGCCAGGCTGACGATCGGAGTGGAGAAGATGGCGTCGGAGTAGACGTAGCTCCAGTGCTCGTCCATCCACTGGTTGAGCGCGTGGATCACGGCGCACACCGCGTCGGGGTCGTTGGCCATGCGCTCCTCGAGCGCGCTCGCCAACGTCGGCCACAGGAGCGTGCGGTCGATGCCCATCTCCTTCATGAGCTCGAGACGCGGCTCGGGGTCGAAGAAGGCGTCGAGGCTCGGCATCGCGACCATCTTCCCGAAGCCGGCACCCGCACCCGGGCGGTTGAAGCCCTCGCCACCCTTGGTGATGTCCATACCGGCACCGCCGGGCACCGCGACCCGGTTGAACGTGGGGTTCGGGATGTAGTCGGAGATCTTGTCCTGGATGGCCAGCTTGGTGCGGCCGTCGATGTCGACGTAGCGGATGATGCCCTTGTACTCGTCGGGCAGGAACTTGGTGAGCGCGTCGCGGTTCTCGTAGAGGTGGTTGTCGGAATCGAAGGTCGAGAACGGCAGCTCGCGGTGGGTGATCTGGATGTACTCGGTCGCCGTCATGGCCGCTCCCCTGGTCCGATGTGGTCCGATGTGGTCCGACGTGTCCGCATGGTCAGCTTGATTTGGACGCGGTCCAACTTTAGTGTTGGAGGTGCACGACTCGCCACAGCTGGAAGGACCGCGCGCGGTGACGATCACGAACGACAGCGAGCTCTACTACGACCCGTTCAGCGTCGAGATCGACGTCGATCCGCACCCGCTCTGGAAGCGGATGCGCGACGAAGCGCCCCTGTACCGCAACGAGAAGTACACGTTCTGGGCGTTGAGCCGCTTCGACGACGTGGAGGCGGCGCTCGTCGACTGGGACAACTTCCGCTCGGGCAAGGGCTCGACGCTCGAGATGATCCTCGCGGGGATGGAGATGCCGCCGGGCTCGATCCTGATGGAGGACCCGCCCGCGCACGACGTGCACCGCAGCCTGATGTCGCGCGTGTTCACGCCCAAGGCGATGCTCGCCATCGAACCCAAGGTGCGCGAGTTCTGCCGGCGCACGCTCGACCCGCTCGTCGCGGAAGGCCGCTTCGACTTCATCGCCGATCTCGGGGCGATCATGCCGATGCTCACCATCGGCATGCTGCTCGGCATCCCCGAGGAGGACCAGGTCGCGATCCGCGACCGCATCGACGCCAGCCTGCGCATCGAGGGCGAGGGCGACGAAGTTCCGTCGGCCGGCGTGATCTTCGAGGGTCTCGACGTCTTCAGCGAGTACGTCGACCACCGCATCGAGCACCCGACCGACGACCTGATGACGAAGCTCATCACGACGGAGTTCGAGGACGAGCACGGCGTCACCCGCACGCTGACGCGCGACGAGACGCTCATGTACATCATGCTGCTCGCCGGCGCGGGCAACGAGACCACGACCCGGCTCATCGGCTGGACCGGCAAGCTGCTCGCCGAGCACCCCGACCAGCGCCGCGAGCTCGCCGCCGACCGCTCGCTGGTACCCCAGGCGATCGAGGAGATCCTCCGCTACGAGGCGCCGTCGCCGGTGCAGGCGCGCACGGTGCAGCGCGACGTCGAGTACTACGGGCAGACGGTCGAGGCCGGCGACATCATGGTGCTGATCAACGGCTCCGGGAACCGCGACGAGCGCCACTTCCCCGACGGCGACCGCTTCGACATCCACCGCGCCATCGATCACCACCTGAGCTTCGGGTACGGCCTCCACTTCTGCCTCGGTGCCGCGCTCGCGCGCCTCGAGGGTCGCGTCGCCCTCGATGAGGTGCTGCAGCGATGGACGGACTGGGAGGTCGACTGGGACCACGCCAAGCAGGCCCACACGCCCAACGTGCGCGGCTGGGAGCGCCTGCCCGTCAGCGCTTCCTGACTGCCCACCGCTCGACGCGATCGCGAGGGGGCTGGCAGGATCCGACTGATGGCACC
Organism: Acidimicrobiia bacterium; assembly: GCA_035763625.1. Taxonomy (GTDB): domain Bacteria; phylum Actinomycetota; class Acidimicrobiia; order IMCC26256; family DASPTH01; genus DASUAS01. The sequence continues at coordinate 3,764 of DASUAS010000347.1, read as the reverse complement.
GACGCGACCTCTTCCCCGCCCGACGCCCGAGACGCAGCACTTCTGGGACGGCACCGCCGCCGGCGAGCTCCGGCTCCAGCGGTGCGGGACATGTGAGCACACCTACTTCCCACCCCAGCCCTTCTGCCCCGCGTGCGCGAGCGATGACGTCGCAGTCGTGCGGGCGTCGGGCCGCGGCTCGTTGTACAGCTACGTGATCACGCACCGGGCGGCGCCGGGGTTCGAAGCGCCGTACGTGATCGCCGAAGTGGAGCTCGAGGAGGGGCCGCGGTTGCTCAGCAACCTCGTCGACGTCGCGCCGGATCCCGAGGCACTCCCGTTGGACCTGGCGCTCGAGGTGACGTTCGAGTCGTTCGGCGACATCACGCTGCCGCGGTTCCGACCGCGCTCGGCATGAGCACCTCAGGGGTCGCGATCGTCGGCGCGGCGGAGACCGCCGAGATCGGTACCGTCGAGCTGTCGGCGCTCGGTCTGGCCGCCGACGCCGCGCGCCGCGCGCTGGCCGACTGCGGGCTCACGCCGGCCGACGTCGACGGTGTCGCCAGCAGCGGGCTCAGCCCGTACCTCCCGACGTTCGTCGCGCACTCCCTCGGCATCCAGGCGCGGTGGGTCGACGCGACCATGGTCGGTGGGTGCTCGAACCTCGTCCACCTGCGTCACGCGATTGCCGCCATCGACTCCGGGCAGTGCGAGGTCGTCCTGATCGCGCACGGCGAGAGCGGTCGCTCCGGACTCGGCGGTCCCCTCGTGCTCCCGGGACCCGGCGCGTGGCAAGGCCAGTTCGAGCTCCCCTACGGCACCGTCGGACCCATGACGCTGCTGACGTTGGGTGCGCTCCGGTTCCTGCGCGACCGGGGCCTCGACCGCGACGCGTTGGCGAACGTGGTGGTCGCGCAGCGCGACTGGGCGGCGCGCAACCCGCGCGCGCTGCGCCGCGATCCCATCACCGTCGACGAGGTGCTCGACGCTCCCGTCATCGCCCACCCGTTCACCAGGCCGATGTGCTGCGTGACCACCGACGCGGGTGGCGCCGTCGTCGTCACGTCGACCGCGCGCGCCCGCGACCTCCCACGCCCGCCGGTGCACGTGCTCGGGAGCGGTGAGGCGACCGGCGCGGCGATGGCGAGCCAGATGCCCGACCTCACGTCGTCGGACGCGTTCCGGCGCGCCGGCGCCGCGGCGTTCGCCGACGCCGGCGTCGCCCCGGCCGAGATCCAGCACGCGATGCTCTACGACGCCACCGCGCACCTGCCGCTCATGGCGCTCGAGGACCTCGGCCTCGTGCCGCGCCGCGAGTCGGGCGCGTTCGTGGCCGCGGGGCACACCGCGATCGGCGGCTCGCTCCCGGTGAACACGACCGGCGGCGGGCTCAACTACACGCACAGCGGCATGTACGGGATGTACGCGCTCCAGGAGTCGATCCGACAGCTGCGCGGAGAAGCCGCCGCGCAGGTCGAGGGGGTCACCACGTCGCTCACCCACGCCATCGGCGGCATGTTCCAGGCGGCGGCCACCGTCATCCTCTCGACCGAGGCGCACTGAACCGATCCGGGCCAGGACGGGCGCACCCGACGCAGGAGCGACCCATGACCGACGAGCTCGACCCCCGACACGACCGCGTCGTCGCAGTGACGGGCGCCGGCACCGGCATCGGTCAGGCCATCGCCACGCGCTTCGGTGCACTGGGCTGGCGGGTCGCGATCGGCGGACGGCGCGCCGACAAGCTGGCCGAGACCGCGGCATCGGTCGAAGAAGCCGGCGGACGGTGCCTCCCCCACCCGCTCGACGTGACCGACGGCGATTCGGTCGAGCAGTTCTTCGCCTCGGTCGAAGCACGCTTCGGCTCGAGCTCGAGGGCACCGGGATCCGGATCACGACGCTGCGGTGCGGAGAGACCGTCGGCACCGACTTCTCGACCGCGAGATGGAGAACGGCCGCGCGTTCGACGCCAACGCGCAGTGGTTCCGCATGAACTTGCTGCGCCACACCGGCTTCATGGTCCCCGAGGGCGGGGCCGACGCCGTCGTCGCCGCGGTCACGTTGCCGCGCGGCCACCAGTACCGGTTCATGGAGGTCACTCCGAGCGCGCCGATCGGTGCCCTCCCACCCACGTTCGAAAAGTGGGGCGCGGCGCTGGCCGCCGAGTTCGCGCCTGAGCGACCGCGCGCCCGGGGGTCAGCCGTCCGGGCGGAAGACGGCGCGCAGCTCATCCGGCATGCGTGCCAGCGCCCGTGACCACTCGGCGTCGGTGCCGACCTCGTCCGGCACCCCGAGCGAGACGCCGGTCCGGCTGCGCAACCGCCAGCGACCGTCGGGCCCGCGTCGGAGCCGGTCGCGGTAGCGGGCGAGCAGGGTGATCCTGGAGCGACCGTCGTCGCCCCGCACGAGCGTGACCATGTCGGTCTCGGCGGTGGCGACGTCGCCGTCGACGTCGATGACGACGTTCCCGGTGAGGTGCATGCTGCCCGGCTGCACGAGCAGCCGCCCCGGCTCGATCCATCCCGGATCTCCGCTCCCGCCGCCGAACATCACGCGCAGCGCGTCCTGACCCGCGAACACCGTTCCCGCCAGTTGCAGGACACCGTCCTCCTCGAAGAGGTCGGCGAAGGCGGCGGGGTCCTGGTCGTCGATGGCGCGGACGGAGCGCTCGACGAGCTCCCGGATGTCGAGCTTGTCGATCCAGCGGTCGAGCGCGCCCTCGTCGGCCATGGTCTCCTCGGAGGTCGAGGCCGACTCTACGTGGGCGCGGCACACGGGCCGCGGGGTGGTGTCTCCCCGGCTGCGCCTGCTGGTGTTGTCGGGCACGGACCGATCGCGAGAGACGAGAGAGAGGCGCGTCCCGATGGCGGTGGAACTGGAGGAGCTCGCAGGGCGGCTCCAACGGGTGGAGGACGAGCTGGCGATCCGGCGGGTGATCCTGTCGTACGGCCCCGCCGCCGACGCGGGGCTGGCGGCACGGGCGGGGGCGCTCTGGGCCGACGACGGCGAGTACGACTGGGACGCCGACCGGCGCGCGCTTGCCGGCCCCGGCGCGGTCGAGCGCATGCTGCTCGGCGAGGGGCACCAGTCGCTCATCGCGAGTGGCGTCGCGCACTTCGCGGGCCCACCGCTGATCGAGCTCGACGGCGACCGCGCCACCGCGCTCTCGTACTCGTTCGTGCTGCGCCGCGACGCCGAGGAGCAACGAGCGTACGTGTGGCGCCTCGGCGCCGCGCGGTGGGAGTTCGCTCGCGTCGGCGGGGCATGGCGGATCCGACGCCGCACCCACCGTCAGCTCGACGAGACCGGCGCCGGGCGCGAGCTGTTCGGCGACTCGTTGCGTGCCGGTTTCGGCGCGAGCTTCGAGGAGGACGGACGATGAGCGGTCGGCTCGACGGCAAGGTCGCGATCATCACCGGCGCCAGCACCGGGCTCGGTCCGGTGATGGCGAAGCGCTTCGTCGACGAGGGCGCGCATGTCTTGCTCGCCGCGCGCCGTGAGGAGCTGGTGCGACAGGCGGCGGCCGCATGCGGTGACCGCGCCATCCCGATGCGCGCCGACGTCACCGTCGAGGACGACGTGATTGCGATGGTCGCGCGCGCCGTCACCGAGTTCGGCCACGTCGACGTGATGTGCAACAACGCGGCCGCTCCCGGCACCGATCGCTTCATCTGGGAGCAGACGCTCGAGAACTGGAACTCGACCATCGCCATCGACGTCACCGCGGCGATGCTCTGCACTCGGGAGGTGCTCAACCAGTCGATGCTCGAACGCAGTTCGGGCGT
>DASUAS010000346.1:0-3586 GCA_035763625.1 Acidimicrobiia bacterium | reverse complement strand
CGGGGGATCACGTCGAGCGCGACGTCGACGTCGCGGTCGGTGGACGCGAACCCGAGGCTCAGGCGGATCGACGAGATCGCGTCGTCGCGCGCGATGCCCATCGCCGCGAGCACGTGCGACGGCTCGGTGGCTCCCGACGAGCACGAGGATCCCGCGGCCGCGCACAGGCCGGCGCGGTCGAGCGCCACGAGCAGCATCTCGGACTCGACCCCACGGAAGCCCACGTGCGCGTTGCCCGCCACCTTGGCCGCGCGGTCGCCGTTCTCGAACCCGTCGGGCACGGTCGCGAGCAGGCCGTCGACCAGACGGTCGCGCAGCGCGGCGAGGCGCGCGACGTCGGTGGCGCGCTCGGCGCACGTGATCCGCAGCGCGGTCGCCATCGCGACCGCGCCGGCGACGTTCGACGTGCCCGAGCGCAGCCCGCGCTCCTGGCCCCCGCCCTCGATCTGCGGTTCGAGGTCGACGGCACCACGCGCCACGAGCGCACCGGTGCCCTTGGGTCCACCGAACTTGTGAGCCGAGATCGCCACCAGGTCGACCGCCCCCGCGAGGTCGGCGACGTCGAGCCACGGCACCGCCTGGACCGCGTCGGTGTGGACGAGGACCCCGGGCGCCCGTTCGCGGACGCGCCGGGCGATGTCGGCGAGCGGCTGCACGGTGCCGACCTCGTTGTTCACGAGCATCACCGACACGAGGGCGGTGCGAGCGTCGACCGCGGCCGCGACCGCCTCGGGATCGACGACCCCGGACGCGGGCACCGGGAGCCGCGCGACTCGGAAGCCCTCGGCCTCGAGTCGGTCGCAGGAGGCCAGCACCCCTTTGTGCTCGAACGCGGTGGTGACGACGCCGTCGGCACCTCCGGTGGCCCGCGCTCTCCGGGCCGCGCCCTTCACCGCCAGGTTGTCGGCCTCGGTGCCCCCGGCGGTGAAGACCAGCTCGCCGGGTGCCGCGCCCAGCAGCACCGCGACCTCCTCGCGGGCGTCCTCGAGCGCGGTCTTGGCGGCCCGGGCCGCGGCGTGACCCCCGCTCGGGTTGCCGAACGTGCCCGCCAGGAAGGGGGTCATGGCCTCGACCGCCTCGGGACGGACCGGGGTGGTGGCGGCGTGGTCGAGGTACGCGAACCGGGTGCTCACCGGTCAAGTGTACGGAGCCGGAATAAGTGTCACACCCCCCGGTGATACTCCTCGTGTGACCACGCAACTGCGTCTCGTCGATCCTCCCGAGTCCCGTCCCCGTCCCGCCGCGGGGGCGAGGACGCGGGGCTCGAAGGCGGGCGCCTCGAAGGGCGCCCCGAAGGGCGCCCCGAAGGGCGTGGCCCGTACCGCCACCCGCCGGGCGCGCACCGCCTCCGCCCGCGCCGGACGTCGGGCGGCCTCGTGGGGCGATTGGCACCTCGACGCCGGCACCCGCCAGATCGGGCGCGCCGGCGTCGCCCGGGCCCGCCAGGCGCTCGAAGCCGTCGTCGAGACCGACCTCGACCACGGGCTGCGAGCCAGCTGACGCGCGGGAGCCGGTGAGGCACCGCGGCTCCGGCTTCTCCCGGTGCCGGAGGCCGCCGTACCCTTTCGCACATGGGTGACAGCGCACGTCCGACACGGTCCGACTGGGAGGCACTCGCGTCGAAGGAGGTCAAGGGCGACCTCGACCGCCTGACGTGGCACACCCCCGAGGGCATCGACGTGCGCCCGCTCTACACCGCCGAGGACCTCGAGGGGCTCGAGAGCGTCGGTGGCCTCCCGGGCATCGAGCCGTTCGTGCGCGGCGTGCGGGCCACGATGTACGCGAACCGCCCCTGGACCATCCGCCAGTACGCCGGCTTCTCGACCGCGGAGGAGTCGAACGCGTTCTACCGGGCCAACCTCGCCGCCGGTCAGATGGGTCTCTCGGTGGCGTTCGACCTCGCCACCCACCGCGGCTACGACAGCGACCACCCGCGCGTCGTCGGCGACGTCGGCAAGGCGGGGGTCGCCATCGACTCGGTCGAGGACATGAAGGTGCTCTTCGACGGCATCCCCCTCGACCAGATGACCGTGTCCATGACCATGAACGGCGCGGTGCTGCCGATCCTCGCGGGATACGTCGTCGCCGCCGAGGAGCAGGGCGTCGACGAGGCGCAACTCGCAGGGACCATCCAGAACGACATCCTCAAGGAGTTCATGGTCCGCAACACCTACATCTATCCGCCCGAGCCGAGCATGCGGATCGTCGCCGACATCATCGAGTACACGGCGCGGCGCATGCCGAAGTTCAATTCGATCTCGATCTCCGGCTACCACATGCAGGAGGCGGGCGCGACCGCGGTGCAGGAGCTCGCGTTCACCATCGCCGACGGCCTCGAGTACGTGCGCGCCGCGATCGACCGCGGACTCACGATCGACGAGTTCGCCGGTCGCCTGTCGTTCTTCTTCGCCATCGGCATGAACTTCTTCATGGAGGTTGCCAAGCTGCGCGCCGCGCGCCTTCTCTGGGCGCGGGTCATCGGCCAGTTCGATCCGCAGAAGCCGGGCTCGTCGATGCTGCGCACGCACTGCCAGACGTCGGGCGTCTCCCTCACCGAGCAGGATCCGTACAACAACATCGTGCGCACGACGGTGGAGGCCCTCGCCGCGGTGCTCGGCGGTACGCAGAGCCTCCACACCAACTCGTTCGACGAGGCCATCGCGCTGCCGAGCGAGTTCGCCGCGCGCGTCGCGCGCAACACGCAGTTGATCCTGGCGGAGGAGACCGGCGTCACCAAGGTCGTCGACCCGCTCGGCGGCAGCTACTACGTCGAGGCCCTCACCACGAGCCTGGCCGACGAGGCCTGGAAGCTCATCGAGGAGGTCGAGGCGCTCGGCGGCATGACCAAGGCGGTCGAGTCGGGCATGCCCAAGCTGCGCATCGAGGAGGCGGCCGCGCGCAAGCAGGCCGCGATCGACCGCGGCGACGAGGTGATCGTCGGAGTCAACAAGTACCGCCTGTCCGAGGAGCCGCCGGTCGAGGTGCGCGACGTCGACAACGCCGCCGTGCGCGAGCAGCAGCTCGAGCGCCTCGCCCAGCTGCGCGCCGCTCGCGACGAGGCCGCGTGCCAGGCGGCACTCGACGCGCTCCGCGACGGCGCGCGTGGCACCGGCAACCTGCTCGAGCTCTCGATCGCAGCGACGCGGGCGCGCGCGACCATCGGCGAGATCTCGGATGCGATGGAAGACGTGTTCTCCCGGCACCGGGCGACGATCCGTAGCATCGCGGGGGTGTACGGAGCTGCCTACGAGGGTGACGAGGGCTACGCGCAGGTTCGAGCCGCGGTCGACGCCTTCGCCACCAGCGCCGGTCGCCGTCCACGCATCCTGGTGGCGAAGCTGGGCCAGGACGGCCACGACCGCGGCGCGAAGGTGATCGCCACCGCCTTTGCCGACCTCGGCTTCGACGTTGACGTGGGCCCGCTCTTCCAGACCCCGGAAGAGGCGGCGCGCGACGCGATCGAGAACGACGTGCACCTCGTGGGCGTGTCGAGCCAGGCCGCGGGACACAAGACGCTCATCCCCGAGCTGATCGCCCAGCTGCGCAAGCAGGGCGGCGACGACATCCTCGTCGTGGCCGGTGGGGT
>DASUAS010000345.1:0-3734 GCA_035763625.1 Acidimicrobiia bacterium | reverse complement strand
TCGTCCGGCTCAGACTTGCGGCCGTTGCCTGAGACCGGGCTGAGAGAGCCCTACCCCCGGCGCGGCGGCGTGAACCTGGCGACGCCGCTCTCGACGTCGGCGTCTGCTCCCGTCTCGCCCGAAACGTCTACATCTATCATGGCGCCCGACGTTCCGCCCCGGGAAGGACGACGGATGAAGGTCCCGTTCACGTGGAAGCCCACCGGCTGGTTCATGGTCGGGTGGAGTGCCGAGTTCCCGGTGGGCGAGGTGCGTCCCCTCCACTACTTCGGCGAGGACATGGTCGCGTGGCGCAGCGACGACGGCGCGCTGCACGTCATGGATGCGCACTGCCCGCACCTCGGCGCGCACATCGGTCACCACGGTCGCGTCGACGGCGACTGCGTGCAGTGCCCCTACCACGGTTGGACCTACGGCACCGACGGCGTGAACCGCTCCATCCCCTACGAGGACCGCCCCAACCTCACGAAGCGACTGCGCGTGTGGTCGGTGGTGGAGCAGTACGAGTGCGTCTTCGTGTGGCACCAACCCCACGGCGACGGACCGCGCTGGGAGATGCCCGACATCTTCACGTCGTTCCCCGCGCTCGACGTCGACCCCGCCCACTACTACCGCGCCTATCCCGAGCTCTCGGTGAAGTACCCGGGCGAACCGGTGCACCCGCAGATCCCGCTCGAGAACGGCCCCGACAGCGTCCACTTCCAGTACGTGCACCAGGCGAGCGTGACGCCGGTGCTCCTCGACTGGCAGATGGTCGACCAGGAGGTGCACTTCCGCACCGGCTGGCCCGACACCCGCACCGAGGAGGAAGGCGCGATGGCGTTGCGCATCGCCAGCCACTTCTTCGGCGTGGGGGGCGCGATCAGCGCGTTCGAAGGCTCGGCGCAGTACCGGCTGGTGTTCGCGACGACACCGGTCGACGACGAGCACTCCGACATGTTCTATTCGATCTGGTGGCCGCGCCTCCCCGGCGACGACTCCCCCGCGCCGCCGCCCGAGCTGCGCGAGCGGATCGAGAAGGAGTTCATCGTCACGCTCTGGGACGACCTCGAGATCTGGCGCTACCAGAGGTACGTCGAACATCCGGCGCTCGCCCAGCAGGACGCGAAGCCGTACGGGCAGCTACGCAAGTGGGCGCGTCAGTTCTACGAGATCGCGCCCGACGAGGTGGTCGAGAAGGCACCGGCGTGAGGTTCGACGGCCAGGTCGCCCTCGTGACCGGCGACGGGTCCGGCATCGGCCTCGCCACCGTGGAGCGCTTCGTGCACGAGGGCGCGTAACGTCGTTGATGACGGAGCCGAATCGAACCCAGGGGGTCAGGATGAAGACGAGACTCGCGTGCCCGTGCGGGGAGATGATCCGCGGCGACGACGAGGACGACCTCGTGGAGAAGGCGTTCGCGCACCTCCGCGAGAAGCACCCCGACCTCGCCGAGGAGTACCAGCGCGAGCACATCCTCTTCATGGCGTATTGAGAGGTGCACCGATGACGTTCCGACCGACGGCCGATCGCCTCGCGCCCGAGCTCAGCGAGCGTGAGCAGATCGTCCTGCTCGCCCGCGCGCTCTGGCACGAGGGCTACGACGACCACCTCGCCGGCCACATCACCGTCAACCAGGGCGACGGCACGCTCCTGTGCAACCCGTGGTTGCTCACGTGGGCGGAGTTCGGCCCCGACGACGTGATCCGCATCGACCTCGACGGCAACGTCCTCGAGGGCGACTGGCCCGCTCCCCTCGGCATCCCGTTGCACCTCGAGCTGCACAAGGCCCGACCCGGGATCGGGTGGGCGCTGCACCACCACTCGCGCTGGGGCACCGTGTGGGCCGACATGAAGCGGGTGCCGCCCATCCACGACCAGACCGGCGCCGGCGGCGGTGGTGAGCTCGTGCTCGTCGACGAGTACGACGGCAACGTCGGCAACGCCGACGCGGCGGCCAAGGCGGTCGAGAAGCTGGGCGACGCCGAGCTCGCGCTGCTCGCGCACCACGGCGTGTTCGTGCTGGGCAAGAACGTCAACGCCGCGTACTGGCGCGCCGCGTCGCTCGAGTGGCGCTGCCGCAACGCGTGGTTCGTCGAGCAGGGTGGCGGCGGCCCCGGCGTCCCGCAGGTCGTGCACGACACCTTCGGCCGCAGCGACGGCACCGGCTTCACCGGCTACTGGGAGACCGCGGTGCGTCGCGAGTTGCGCCGCGATCCCGAGCTCGCGGCGCGGATCGGGATGGCCTCCACCTCGTCCTGACCCGCACCGGAGACGCCAGCACCGGTCGAGAGCGTCGCCGAGGGCGTGCTCTTCGTGCTCTCGCGGCCCCACACCCGGCGGGTGCCGACGTTGGTGGTCGACCCGGCCTGAGTCAACCGAACTGGATCAGCTCGAACGCCACACCACCCGCGCTGACCTCGGCGATCGTCGCACCACGCTCCCCCGCGCTGGTCACCGTGAGCGGACCTCGCACCTCGAAGTCGGCGGCGCGAGCGGCGGCGGCCGCGGTCGTCGCGTCGCGGTTCGCCACCGCGAGCAGGCGGGCGCCGGGCGTCACCGCGCCGCGCAGGGCACTCGGGATCTCGACCACCTCGAGCATGCCCGGCCCCTCACCCACGAACGTGCTGCGCGTCGCCGCCTGGTCGAGCGGCCAGCCGAACACCAGCGCGTAGTCCTCGGGCGCACCCTCGGTGATCGGACTCACCGGCGCCACGTTGGCGACGTCGGTCAGGAAACGGACGGTGGCATCGAGGTCGTCGGTGAGCACGACGACGTGCGAGAGCGCGCGAGGCATGCGCCGAAGCCTACGAGGACGCGTGTCAGGTCGCGCTCAGCTGGCGCGGGCAACAACCTCGCCCGAGTCGGCTGGGCGACGGCGTCGGCGCTTCAGGACCGCGACCGTCCGCCGCTCCGCGAGCGTCAGTCGGGCCCGTCGAGGCGGCGTCGCCGACCACACTTCGTGCAGCGCGCCGGTCGCGTACGCGTCGAGCACCTGCGGATGGACATACGACGCCCGGCACACGGTCGGGGTGTTCCCGAGGTCGCACGCCACCGCTTCGATGGCCTCCTTCACGACGGCCCGCTCTTCGCGCTGCGAAGTCGGCGGTTCCAGCGGGCCCAGGGTGTCGGCCGTGGCGACCGTCGCCACCCAGGTACGGAAGTCCTTGGCCGTGATGTCGGCGTCGGCGGCGTCACGGAGGTAGTCGTTCACGTCGTGGGAGTGGAGCGGCACCGGTGCGTCGTCGTCGTCGAGGTACTGGAACAGGCGCTGGCCGGGAATCTCCTGGCACTCGCGGAGCACGCGCGCCAGCCGACGGTCGTGGGTGTGCACTTCATGGTGGATGCCGCTCTTGCCGGAGAACACGAACCTGATGTCGGCGCCGCGCACGTTTGCGTGCCGGTTCCGCAGCGTGGTGAGCCCGTACGCGCCGTTCTCCTTCGCGTACTCGTCGTTGCCCACTCGGATCAAGGTCGTCTGCAGCAGCTCGACCACCGCGGCCAGCACCTTCTCACGCGGGACACCCGGCAACTCGAGATCGGTGTCGATGCGGCGCCGGACCGCGGGCAGCGCGTTGGCGAACATCGGGAGCCGGTCGAACTTGACCCGATCGCGGAACGCGGTCCAGTCCGGGTGGTAGCGGTACTGCAGGCGACCGCGCTTGTCGCGACCGACGGCCTGCAGGTGGCTGTCGGCCGTCGGGCTGATGACGACGTCGGTCCAAGCGGGCGGGATGGCGAGTGCCCGGATGCGC
>DASUAS010000344.1:0-9020 GCA_035763625.1 Acidimicrobiia bacterium | reverse complement strand
CACGCTCCCGCGCCTGGGCGCGGGAACGTGGTGGCCGGATCTCGACGACCTGCTCGGAGGGATCGAGCGGGTCGTCCCCGATCAGGTGGTGCCGGCGTCGGAGTCGTCCGGCTCCTCGGCGAGGATGGCGTAGAGCCGTCGGGAGGTGTCGGCGAGGATGGCCGTCGCCGCCGCCTGCTGTGCGGGCGTGCCCGCGACCGCCACCTGGCGGGCCGCCACCGCGATCGGTCCGAGCGCGTCGCGCAGCTTGAACTGCTGCGGATCGATGCCCTCGGTGACGTCGTCCCACGGCTTGCGGTCACCCGCCTTCGCCGCTTCCTCGCGACCGGCGTCGGTCAGCGAGAACAGCCGCTTGCCGGCCTCGGCGTCGGCGACGACGAGGCCCTGGTCCTCGAGCAGCTGCAGCGCGGGGTAGACCGCGCCGGGACTCGGGCGCCACACGCCGTCGGTCCGCTCCTCGAGCTCCTGGATCATCTCGTAGCCGTGCATGGGCCGCTCGCGGAGCAGCGCGAGGGCTGCAGCGCGCACATCGCCCCGGCGGGCGCGGCGCCCGGGCCCGCCGCGGCGACCCCGGCGAGGCCCACCGAAGCCGAACCGGTCGGGCGGGCCCTCCCAGCGACCGTGGGCTCGGAATTCCTGCTCTGCTTGCTGCTGTCGGTGTCTCATGGGTGCTCCTCCGGAGAGTTGTCGTCGTAGTGTCGTTACTTCAACGTTCGATCACGATATATCGTGAGTAATCGTGATGCAAGCAGCATCGCGGGAAGTCGCGAGACGAAACGGTGGGCAACCGTGAGAGGGTGGGGCATGGCCGGGTCGGGTGACGACGGGTGGGTCCTCCGCCGAATCGGGACGGTCTCATCCGGTCGGACGGAGGCGATCGACGACGACTGGGCCGAGGTGACCGCCACCATCTCGCTGCTCCCTCCGCTCGACGGGCGGTCGGTCGCCGGCCTCGACGAGTTCAGCCACGTGGAGGTGGTGTTCCTGTTCGACCGCGTCGAACCGGAGGCGGTGTGCCTCCACTCGCGACATCCGCGCGGCAACCTCGACTGGCCGGAGGTCGGGATCCTCGCCCAGCGGGCCAAGGATCGCCCCAACCGAATCGGGGTGAGCACCTGCTCGCTGGTCGCGGTCGAGGGAGCCTCGATCGTCGTGCGCGGGCTCGACGCCATCGATGGCACGCCGGTGCTCGACGTGAAGCCCTACATGGAGGAGTTCGGCCCCCGGGGCGAGCTGCGCCAGCCCGCGTGGTCGCACGAGCTCATGCGCGGCTACTGGTGACGCGCTACTCGTGCGCCATGTTGACGAACTCGGCCCGCTCGGGCCGGAACACCAGGCGCGCGGTGCCGGTGGGCCCGTTCCTGTGCTTGGCGATGATGATCTCCGCGAGCGCGCGATCGTCGGACTCGGGGTTGTACACCTCGTCGCGGTAGATGAAGGCGACGACGTCGGCGTCCTGCTCCAGACCTCCCGACTCCCGGAGGTCGGCGAGCATCGGGCGCTTGTCCTGGCGGTACTCGAGCTGGCGGTTGAGCTGCGACAGCGCGATCACCGGGCACTCGAGCTCCCGGGCGAGGATCTTCAGCCCGCGGGAGATCTCCGACACCTCGACCTGGCGGTTCTCGGGGCGCCGGCCCGACGAGCTCGGCGTCATCAGCTGGATGTAGTCGACGATCACGAGTCCGAGGTCGCCGTGACGGGCCCGCAGACGACGCGCCTTGGCCCGCATCTCCATCACCGTGCAGTGCGGGTTGTCGTCGATGTGGAGCTGCGCCTCGGCGAGACGACCGACCGCGTGGCTGATCTTGCCCCAGTCGGGCTCGCTGAGGTTGGCGGTCCAGAGCTTGGTGGCGTCGACGCCCGCTTCCATCGACAGCAGCCGCTTGGTGAGCTCGAGCGCGCCCATCTCCATCGAGAAGAACACGACCGGCTTGCCGGTGCCGATGGCGACGTTCTTGGCCAGCCCCAGCGCCAGGCTGGTCTTCCCCATGCCCGGCCGGGCGGCCAGGATCACGAGGTTCGAGCGCTGCAGGCCGTGCAGCTTCTTGTCGATCTCGTCGAAGCCGGTGGGCATGCCGATGAGCTCGCTGTCGTCGCCGTAGCGGGATTCGAGGTCGTCGAGCGTGTCCTGCAGCGCGTCGCGGATGCCCACCATCGAGTCGGAGACGCGCCGCTCCGCGACCTCGAACACGAGCGCCTCGGCGCGGTCGAGGGTCTCGGTGACGTCGTCGGTCTCGTCGTAGCCCATCTCGGCGATGTCGCCGGCGACGCCGATGAGCCGCCGCAGCAGCGCGAGCTCGTTGACGATGCGGGCGTAGTGGCCGGCGTTGGCCGATGCCGGCGTGTTCGCCTGGATCAGGAGCAGCGCCTGCCGACCGCCGATGTTGTCGAGCAGGTCGGCACGACGGAGCTCCTCGGCGACGGTGACCGGGTCGGCGGGCTCGCCCTGGCCGTGCAGCGACTGGATGGCCTCGTAGATGTGCCCGTGCGCAGGCTTGTAGAAGTCGCTGGTCTCGACGTGCGCTTCGACCGCGGCGGTGATCGCGTCGCGCGAGAGGAGCATGGCGCCGAGGAGCGACTCCTCCGCCTCGAGGTTGTGCGGAGGAACTCGGCCGCTCGCGCGGCGCCGCACCGAATCGATCGCTTGGACCACTACCGCCCCCCGTCCCGCCGCCCTGCTGACGCCCCGACGGCATTGTGCGATGCGTCGTCGGCGTTGGGAAGAGGCACAACGTTGTGGGGGACGTGGGGACAACCGCCGCGATCGTCCACAGGCCTGTGGGTCGTCACCGAGCTCACCGCCACACTCTCCACCATGGGTGTGACACTCAAGCGCGCTGGTGCCGCAACGGACGCGGAAGTGCTGCTCACCGACTCGGAAGCGGTGACCACCGTCCGCGACCGGAGCACGACGTCGTCCACAGGCTCCCGCTTCGCCGCCTGTGCAGAGCCGCGATCGCGGCGCGAAGTTTCTCGCTCCCCTCGACGAACATCTCGGACTTCACCCCCACATGTGTCGGCCGACTCCGAGATGTTCGAGGGGGGCGGCGGACGCGACGAGGCCCCGGGCGCGCCCGGGGCCTCGTGGTCGAACGGTGGAGACGACGGCTCAGCTGCCGAGGGCCTTGGCCGTGCCCGCCTCGAACTCGGCGTCGCTGATCACGCCCTGCGCCTTGAGGTCGGCCAGGCGCTGGATCTCGTCGGCCGTGCTCCCGGACGTCCCGGCGGCCTGCTGGATGTACGCCTTGGCGGCGGCGTCCTGCGCGGCCGCGGCCTGCTGCGCGTGCTCGGCCATCTTGTGACCGCGCACGATCAGGTACAGCAGCACGCCGAGGTACGGGAGGATGATGATGCCGATCACCCACAACGCCTTCGACCACCCGCCCAGGTCATGGCTGCGGAAGAGGTCGCTGAACACGACGATCAGCAGCCAGATCCAGATGAAGAACAGGAAGAACCAGAGCATGGACAGGAAGACCTGTCCGGTGCCGAAGTCGGACGCGAGAGGCATTTCATCTCCTCGAGATCGTGAGTAGATCGGAGCCAGGGTACGCCGACCCCTCCGGAAGGCGCCTCCCCAATCGGGGTGAAACTATGCCACGCGGCGCGCCAGCGCCACCGCGCCGCGTATCCGACTGTGACCCACGGCGCGCGTGACAGGGTGGGTGATGAGCACGGTCCGGTCGCTGCTGAACGACCTGCGTGAGGTCGCGACGCGCGAACGCACCGAGGGAACGACGCGACGCCGGCCCGGCGACATCGCACGCGCCTTCGTCGCCGTCCTGCTGCTCGTGCCGCTCATCGTGCACGCGCACCACCCCACCGCGACCGAGGAAGCCGTCGTCCGGCTCTTCGAATCGATCCCCACCGGGGCGCGCACGCTGTTCCTGATCCTCTACCAGCTCGCGGCGCTGTGGGCCGTGGGGTTGCTCGTGGTGACGGTCCTGCTGCTGCGTCGCTGGCGGCTCGCACGCGACCTCGCCGTGGCGGCGGCCGCGGCCTGGGTGCTCGGGCGCCTCATGGCGTTCCTCGTGCACGACGACGGCCTCTGGCAGGCGTTCAAGGTCACCTTCGACCTCACCGGCGCACCCCGCTTCCCGATGGTGCGCCTGTCGGTCGCGGTGGCGACGGTGCTGGTCGCGTCACCGCATCTCGCCCGGCCCACCCGTCGGTTCGGAGAGGCTCTGGTCGCGCTCCTCGCGCTGTCGAGCCTCTACCTGTCTCGCGGCTTTCCTACGGATCTCGTGGCCGCCATCGTGCTCGGGTGGGGTGTCGCCCACGCAGTCGAGTGGGTGTTCGGCACCCCGGTCGGCCGCCCGGCGCGCAGCCAGGTCGACGACGCGCTGACGAAGCTCGGGGTACCGGTCGTCGACCTGCACCTCACGTCGGAGCAACCACTCGGGCGCGCGGTCTTCGTCGGCGACCGGATCGACGGTGGCGGCCTGGTGCGCGTGGTCGCGCTCGGCCGCGACGAGGCCGACGCGCAGTTGCTCTCGCGCGCGTGGCGCTACCTCGCGTACCGGGACGCGCCGCCGTCGCTCCTCCCGAGTCGACGCGCGCAGGTGGAGTACGAGGCCTACCTGATGCTCCTCGCGCGCGACGCGGGTGTCGACGCGCCACGCGTGGTGGTCGCCGGTTCGAGTGCCTCCCTCGCGCTGCTGGTGGTGGAGGAGGTCGCCGGCACCGAGCTCTACGACCTGGGCGCGAGCGCAGTGTCCGACAAGTTGCTCGACCGGCTGTGGGCCGAGCTGCGCAGCCTCCACGCCGCACGCGTCGCGCACGGCAAGCTCGATGCCCGTCACGTGCTCGTCGACGACACCGACGTGCGCCTGGTCGGGTTCGACTTCGCGTCGAGCAGCGCGCGGTTCCGCCAGACGTCGGGCGACGTGGCACAACTCCTCGCCGCCACCACCGCGGCCGTCGGCGCCGAGCGCGCGGTCGCCGCCGCGGTGCGCGTGGTCGGGAAGGAGACGGTGGCCGCGGCACTGCCCGTGCTGCAGCCGGCGGCGCTGTCGGGTTGGACCCACGACGCCCTCGGCGGGCGCGACCACCTCGACGATCGCCTCGACGAGCTCCGGCGGGTGGGCGCCGAGGCGACCGGTACCGACGCGCCCGAGCTCCGTCGGCTCTACCGGGTGCAGCCGCGGAGCCTGCTCATGGCCGTCGGCGCGTTGGTGGGCGTCGGCGTGCTGCTCAGCCGGGTGGGCGATCCCGTCGTGTTCTGGGACACGGTGAGGAACGCCGACTGGTGGTTCGTGGCGTTGGCGTTCGCGCTCGGCCTCGGCACCGACGCCGCGTTCGGTGTCACCTTCCTCGGCAACGTGCCGATCCGCCTCCCCGTCTGGCCGAGCATCGAGCTGCAGTCGGCGATGAGCTTCTCCAACCTCGCGGTGCCCGTCGCCGCCGACACCGCGCTGCAGGTCCGATTCCTGCAGAAGAACGGGCTCGACCTCGGCTCTGCGGTCGCCGCCGGCGGCATCCTCAGCTCGGTCTCGGAGATCATCGTGCAGGTGGGTCTGCTGTTCCTCGCCATCTGGCTGGCGCCCGACTCGATCGACTTCGGCCGCATCGACACGAACCAGATCGTGGTGCTGGTGCTGATCGGCGTGCTCGTCGTGGGCGTCGCGATGGCAGTGATCTTCGGCGTGCGCCGCATCCGCCACCGCGTGCTCCCTCCGATCCGGCGGGCGCTCACGACGGTATGGAGCGCGGTGAAGACCCCGAGCCGCCTCGCGCTGCTGATCGGGGGCAACGTCGTCGCCCAGTGCCTGTACGCGGCGTCGCTGCTCGCGTGCGTCGAGGCCTACGGCGCGTCGATCAACTTCTGGACCCTGCTCGCGCTCAACATCGGAATCTCGGTGATCGCGTCGCTGGTGCCGATCCCCGGCGGCGGCACCGCGGTGTCGGCGGTCGGCCTGGCCGGCATGATCACCGCGTTCGGGGTGCCGTCGGCGGTGGCGTCGGCCGCGGTGCTCACCCACCAGCTCGCGGTGACGTACCTCCCGGCCATCCCGGGCTGGTTCGCCACCAACGATCTGGTGAAGAAGGGGATGTTGTAGCGCTCAGCTCCGGCTGGCACCCAGGTAGGTGGCGACGAGCCGTTCGTCGTCGATGTCGCGGCGCGGCCCCGCCCACACGATGTGGCCGAGGTCGAGGAACGCGACCTCGTCGGCGATCTCAAGCACGTCGCGCGCCTTCTCTTCCACGAGCAGGATCGCGGTGCCGCGGTCGCGCAGCTCCACGAACACCTGCATGACCTCGGCCACCACGCGCGGGGCAAGTCCGAGCGTGGGCTCGTCGGCGACGACGACCGGCGGCGGGCTCACGAGCACGGGCGCGAGCGCGAGCATCTGCTGCTCGCCGCCCGACAGGCTCCCGGCTGCGAGGTCCCGCCGCTCGCTCAACTGCGGGAACCGCTCGTAGACCTCGTCGCGCGCCGCCACGGTCGAGAGCCGCAACACGAGGTTCTCGTCGACGGTCAGCCCCGGGAAGACACCGCGTGACTCCGGCGCGACGAGGACACCGGCGCGAGCACGTCGGTACGCGGGCCAGGCCGACGCGTCGGCACCTTCCATGGTGATCGTGCCGGCGCGGACGGGAACGACTCCCGAGATCGTCGAGCACAACGTCGTCTTCCCGCTGCCGTTCACGCCCAGCAACGCGGTGATCTCGCCGCCGTGCAGCGCGAGCTCGATGCCGTGGAGCACCTCCACGTCGTCGTAGCCGGCGCGCAGGCCGTGCACCACGAGCACGGGAGGTGTGCCTGCGCCGCGCGCCTCGGTGACGGCGGCCTCGGCCTGCACGACTCCCGCGGTCACCAGCTCACGGCGTTCTCGCTCGGTCGCGGCGACGATCGCGGCATCCTCCGCCTGCACCACCGCGGCGATCTCGGAGACGGGGACGTGCAACTCGGCCGCTCGCTTCGCCTTGCGCTTCATGCGGCGCGCGTAGTTCTGGGCGGCGCTGTACGAGATCACGCCGTCGGGGTAGCGGGCGAGCTGCACCGCGCCGAGTCCGAAGAGGATGGCCGGGATCTCCGACGACGTCGTGCCGTTCCACGACAGGAAGTCGGCGAACGAGATGTGGAAGCCGGAGTTGAAGATCACCGGTGAAGCTGCGGAGACGATGCCGGCGAGGACGGCCGCCGCGGGGCGGCGGATCCCGAACAGGACGACCGTCGCCAGCCAGAGCAGCCCCGTCGTCACGACCACCGACGAGTTGCTGATGTTGAACTGGTACGACGCGAAGAAGACGCCGCCGATGCCTGCGATCGCGGCCGAGATGGCGAACACGCCGAGCTTGACGCGCAGCACCGAGACGCCCGAGGTGTTGGCCGCGATCTCCGACGAGCGGGTGGCCGCGATGGCGCGGCCCCAGGAGGAGCGGCGGAGGTTCCGGATCAGCAGCGCGACCAGTCCGACGAGGAGGAGCAAGAACATCGCGAACGTCTTGTTGTTGTTCATGTCGAACGGCCCGATCACGGGCCGCGGGATGGCCCATCCCGACTGCATGTTGCGCAGGAAGTCCCACTGGAAGAGCACCTGATCGCCCAGGAACGCGAGCGCGAGCGTGGCGAGCGCGAACGGAAGTCCGCCGAGGCGCAGCGCGGGAAGCGCGACGATCACGCCCAGCAGCACGGCGACGCCGACGCCCACGAGGATCGCCGGGAGCATCGCCCACTCGTAGCGGTTCATCAGCAGGCCCGTCGTGAGCGCCGACACCAGCACGAACGTGCCCTGCGCGAGGCTGACCATTCCGCCCATGCCGGTGACGACGACGAACGACAGGAAGATCAGCGAGAGCGTCAGACCCGACGCCATCACGCCGACCCAGAAGTCGTTGGCCAGGAACAGGATGTACACGATCAGGAAGGCGACCGCGATCGCCCACGGCAGCGCGCGTCGCCACCACGGCAGGTCGGCGAGGTAGTCGGGCGGCGGAGTCTCGTCGGCGGTGGAACCACCCCGCCGGCTCCGCTCGCGGGCCATCACCACGAGCCCGAGCAGGAGCAGGACGAACGGCACTGCGCTGTTGAACCCGCTGATGGTCTTGGCGATGCTCACGTAGCCGACCACGAGGTTCTCGGCGATGCCGAGCAGCAGGCCACCGACGAACGCGAGCGGGATGGAGCGGAGACCGCCGAGCACCGCGGCGGCGGTCGCCACGAACATCACGGTGATGAACCCGGCGGGAAGCAGCGAGCCGATGATCGGCGCGCCGACGACTCCGGCGAGCGCGGCGAGCATCGTCCCGATCACCCATGCGTAGCGCGAGGTGGTGCGCTCGTTGATCCCACGGGTGCTGGCCAGCGTGGGCCGGTCGACCACCGCGCGCATGCGCAAGCCGAGCGGTGTGTGGCGCATCAACACCCACAACGCCACCGCGACCACCACCGCACTGATGAACACGACCAGTTGGTTGGAGTCGAACGGGATGCCGTTCGGGAGCTTCCAGTCGACCTTCGGGCTGGGACCGATGGACGGCGGCAGCCCGACCTGGGTGACGTCGCCGCTTCTCGGGATGGTGAACCCGATCGTGTTCACCAACTGGTCGTTGATCCAGGTCGTCAGCGCGGGGATGGCGATGAGCAGGCCGACCGTCGCCATGATCTTCGCCGACTCCGTGGCCCGGGCGAGCGGCCGGAAGACCGCCACGTCGAGCAGGAGCCCGAGCAACGGCGCGAACACGAGGATCACGAATGCCGCCGCCGGGACGATCGGCCAGTGGAGGCCCGAGTTGAGCTGGTAGTAGAGGAACGC
This sequence comes from Acidimicrobiia bacterium, assembly GCA_035763625.1. Lineage (GTDB taxonomy): Bacteria > Actinomycetota > Acidimicrobiia > IMCC26256 > DASPTH01 > DASUAS01. The sequence continues at coordinate 261 of DASUAS010000344.1, read as the reverse complement.
GCTCGTGAACGCGATCGCGCCGTAGGAGAAGTTGAAGATCCCGGTCGCGCTGTACGACAGCACCAACCCCGCCGCGATCAACGAGAAGATCGCGCCGGAGATGGCGCCGCTCACGGTCAGGGTCAGGAACTTCTCCACGACCTCACCCTCTCCGGCGCACCTGGCGACACGTCCCGCGCGGGTCGGCGGCTCGCACGAACCGCCGACCCTTCACACGCGAGGAGCTGACTGCTGCTGCTGCTACTTCTTCACGACGCTGGG
>DASUAS010000343.1:0-14034 GCA_035763625.1 Acidimicrobiia bacterium | reverse complement strand
AGAGTCCGCGCTCAACGGCGCCAGAACGGGAAGGGTCAGTCCCACTCGGCGAGCTCGATGACCGTGTTGGCGGGGCCGACGAGGAACACGAGCTTGCGGTCGTGGAAATCCATCGGCTGGTTGCGGGTGGGGAAGCCGGCGGACTCGAAGGCGGCGACGGTGGCGTCGAGGTCGTCGACGCGGAAGCAGACGTGGTTGAACCCGGTGCCGGCGAGGTCGCCCGACGAACGGTCGACGAGCTGCCCGGGTTTGTGGAAGTGCAGGAGCTGCACCTCCTCGTGCGGCTCGGCGTCGGGGATCGCCAGCGTCACGTGGTCGGCGTCCATCCCGGGAATGCCCATGTACGCGTCCATGGTCGCGCCCGAGATGCGCACGGTCTTGATGACCTCGAAGCCGAGCACGCCGAAGAACTGGATCGCCTCGTCGAGGTCGAACACCGCGAGGGTGACGTGGTCGAAGGTGGCCTGGTCGGACACGTCGTTCACGCTCGCTGGTCGAGCTGCACGTAGTTGCCCTCGGGGTCGCGCAGGAACACGCTGCGCACGAAACCACCGGGAGGCTCGCCGTACATCGTGGTGTCGGCGCCGGGACCATCGTTGCCGCCCATCAACACGGTGACCCCGGCCGCGCGCACGCGCTCCATCATCTCGTCGATGTCGTCAACCCAGAAGGCGAAGTGGTGCACGCCCATCTGGAACAGCTGCGCGGGTTCACCCTTGATCTCGTTGGTGATCTGCTGGTCGAGGACGATGAAGCTCTCGTGCGGCCCGTCCTGGTACCGCAGGTAACACGCGCGGCGCTGCGCGGGCGGCTGACCGGGCCCCTGCGAGAACTCCTCGATCTTGTCGGCGGTGACGCGCAGGCCGAGGACGTCCCGGTAGAAGCCGAGCGCCACGTCCATGTCACGCACCCCGACCGCGACGTGGGACACCGCCTGGATGCTCATGGCGCGGACACTACCGCCGAGGGCGTTCGACCTCGGCGAGGTAGCGAAGCAGCCGTTGCGCCAGCTCGTGGGGACGGCTCAACGCCGGGAGGTGCCCGCCGTCGATCTCGTCGGGCTCGATCCCGAGCCGCTCCCGGACGGTGCGCCGCAGGAACTCGGGCGGGAAGAACCGGTCCTCGCGGCACAGCAGGAAGCGCGTCGGCACGTCGGGCCACGCGGCGAGCGGCCACGGCGCGGCGAACGGCGCGCCGGACTGCGGGTGCACGTGGTCCTCCGACTCACGCGCCACGTCGTCGGGCACGTCGTGCAGGAACATCGCCACCGGATCGTCCGACGCGTCGGGACCGCGCGCCTCGGCGTGGCCGGTGTCCACCCACCACTCCGCGCCGGACTCGCCGGGCCGCGGCACCATCGCCGCGACCAGGATCATCAGCTCCACCGGCACGCGTACACACACCAGCGGCGCGACGAACCCCGACAACGACTGTGCGACGATCACGACGTCGTGCCGATCATCGATGGCGTCGACCACGAGGTCGGCGTACTCGGAGAACCCGGCGGTGTCGTCGGTGACCGGGAGATCGACCGCGACGACGTCGTGACCTGCCGCCTCGAGGTCCGGCACCACCAGGTGCCAGTACCACGAGTCGGAACCCGCGCCGGGCAGGAGCACGAACGTCGCCACCGTCGACCTCTCGATCAACTCGCCGATCGGCTCGGCGATCAGCTCGCGGGCGGCTGGTGGAGGCGGAACACCGCGCCGGTGGGGTCGGCCACCGTCGCCAGACGGCCGTACGGCGAGTCCTCCGGCGCCATCACCACCTCGCCGCCGAGGGACACGACCTCCGACACGGCATGGTCGCAATCGGCAACGCCGAAGTACGCGGTCCATCCCGCGGGCACGCCCTTGGGCAGGAACGCGCTCGCGTCCATCACGCCCGCGTACTGCTCGTCGTCGACCGAGACGGTCGAGTACCGGAACTCGGGCGAGTCGCTCTCGGTGCGCGTCCGCCATCCGAACACGTCTCGGTAGAACGCGAGCGACGACTCGTACTCGCGCGTGTGGAGCTCGAACCACGCCGGCGCACCGGGCTCGGCCACGTAGCCGAACCCGCGGTGGTCACCGGGTTGCCACGCGCCGATCACCGCGCCACCCACGTCGACGACGACGGCCATGCGCCCGAGCGTCAGCACGTCCATGGCCGGCACCATCACCTGGCCACCGGCGGCTTCGGCGCGCGCGACCGTGGCCTCGGCGTCGTCGGTCGCGAGGTAGATCGACCACAGATCGGGTACGCCGGCGTTGCCGTCGTTCTTCATGCATCCGGCGACCCGGACGTCGTGCAGCAGGAAGTTCTTGTAGCCGCCGTACTCGGCGCCTCCCTCTTCGACCGTCCACCCGAACAGCCGACCGTAGAAGTCCTGGCTGCGGTCGGGGTCGGACGTCAGCAGCTCGACCCAGCACGGGGTCCCCAGCGGTGAGTCGCCTCGCTTGGCCACGGTGGCTCCTTCGCGATCGCCGTCCCCCGTGCGGGGACGCTCACCGGGTTCGACCGCCGCGAGGCGCGGAACTCATCGCGCCGATTCGAGGATCACCACCGGGATGGTGCGGTCGGTCTTGTCCTCGTACTCCTGGAACTGCGGCCACTCCGTCTTCTGAGCGGCCCAGATGCGATCGCGCTCCTCGCCCGTCGCGACGCGCGCCCGCATGCGACGGGTGCCGTCGCCGAGCTCGACGGTGACATCGGGGTTGACCACCAGGTTGTGGAACCACGCCGGGTTGGCCGGGCCCCCTGCGAACGACGCGAACACCACGAGGTCGTCGCCCTCCTCGCGGTAGAGCACGGGCGACTCGCGCTCCTCAGCGCTCTTCGCGCCGGTGGTGTGCAGGATCAGCAGCGGGGCGTTCCCCATGTTGGCGACCTGGCCGGCATTGGCGCGGAACTCCTCGATCACCCGCTGGTTCCAGTCGCTCATCGCGTGTGCTCCTCGAATCGGGAAGACGGGGACGACGGGGGTCGTCCGACCTGCGCTCCCACCGTACGCGGCACGGCGGGCCCGCTACGACGCCGGCTGACCCTCGGCGGCGCGCTTGATCGCGGCCAGCGTCTCGGGGATGCCGCTGACGGCCTTCTCGTGGCGGTCGGCGATCTGCGCGGCCGCGTCGTCGCCGAAGCGCTCCTCGAAGACCGCGAGGCCTTCGGGCAGGAACTCCCACGACTCGGTGACCTCGGTACCGCCGTCGACCGAGGCGAACACGTAGCCCCAACGCGCGATCCGGGGTCCGACGATCCACGCGAACTCGCGTCCCGGCTCGGCCGCGACCACCTCCGAGCGCGTCTCCCACGTGCGCTCGGGCAGCACGTTGCGTCCGGTGAAGTGCGCGCCGACGCGCGGCCCGTCGCCGTCGTCCCACCAGCACTCCACGCAGATGGGGCTGTACTCGCCCATCCGGGTGATGTCGGCGACCAGTGCGTACACCTCGTCGGGCGAGCGGTCCACGACGACGGAATCGGAGTGGCTGCGTGGTGTCATGGTCGAAGTCTGCCAGGAAGGACGACCTCATGAGCCCGAGCATCGCCACCGCCCGCACCGTCGACCGCGCCGAGCTCCTCGAGTTCCTCCGCACCCGTCACCGCGGCATGCTCGCCACCGCGCGACGCGACGGCCGTCCGCAGCTGTCGCCGGTGACGTGCGGCCTCGACCCCGACGGCCGGATCGTCGTGTCGACCTATCCCGACCGGGCGAAGGCGCGCAACGCGCGCCGTGACCCGCGCGTGTCGATCGTCGTGCAGTCGGACGACTGGAACGGAGAGTACGTGCAGGTCGACGGGCAAGCCGAAGTGCTCGACATGCCCGACGCACTCGACGGGCTGGTCGAGTACTTCCGCGGCATCTCCGGTGAGCACCCCGACTGGGACGAGTACCGCGCCGCCATGCGTCTCCAGGACAAGTCCTTGGTGCGGATCACCGTCGAGCGGTGGGGCCCGATCGCGACCGGTGGCTTCCCGGCAGATGTCGCCGCCCGCCTCGACGCGTCCTGAGCGCACTAGCCGACCAGTTCGACCTCGAAGCCGTCGCGGTCCTCGAGGTACGCGACATCGGCACCGCCCGCGATGCGGTGCGCGCCGTCGGTCGACATCGCCGCCCACCCGTGATCACCAGCCTCGGCGAGGAGCTCGGCCAGCGACCGCTCGCCCTCGACCCGGAAGGCCAGGTGGTTCAGCCCCGGCCGGAACCGGCTGTAGAGCATCCCCGGGACCATGTCGCTCGACTGCTCCATGGCCAGGCTGAAGCCGGCGGGATGGCGGAACAGCAACACGCCGTCGACCGCGACGGCGCGCTCGTAGCCCAGGCACCCGAGCAGCCAGCTCCACGACTCCTCCGCCCGCCCGAGATCGGGAACCCACAGCGTGAGGTGGTGCAGCATGGGTCCGAAGGGTACCGACCTCGCTTGCCTCGGCTTCCCCGGCTTTCCCGCTCGACGTGTGACCCCGCCGCCTCCTCCACACCGTGCTCGCCCACTTCAGCGCGGAAGCGGAGGCCGAGGGCCCGTCACGGGTCACACGGGAGATCGAGGCGGTCGGCGACTCGTGCCGGCTCACGCTGGTGCACGACCAGATGCGGGAGGGAGCAACGCCCCGATCTACGGTGGGTGGACCACGGTGCTCTCGGGCCTCAAGACCTGGCTCGAGACCGGCGAGCTGCTCACCACTCCGGGCTCGCTCATGTACACCTCGAGGGAGCTTGGCCCGCGAATGCCCGATGGAGACCCCACCAGTCCGCGATACGTGCAGCCCGGCTGGTTCACCCGACACGTCTTCAACCCGACGGTGGCGTTGCTCACCCGCGCCGGGGTGAGCGTGTGGGGATCCCGCGAGCTGCGGGTCCGCGGCCGCAGCACCGGTGAGTGGCGCACCACGCCGGTCAACCTCCTCACCCTCGACGGCGAGCAGTTCCTCGTCGCCCCGCGGGGCCACACCCAGTGGGTGCGCAACCTGCGCGTCGCCGGCACCGGCGAGCTGCGCGTGGGCCGGCACACCGACGAATTCGACGCCACCGAGATCGACGACGCCGAGAAGGTCCCGATCCTGCGGGCGTACCTGAAGCGCTGGAAGGCCGAGGTCGGCGTCTTCTTCGGCGGCGTGAGCGCCGACTCCTCCGACGACGAGCTGCGCCGCATCGCACCCGACCACCCCGTCTTCCGGGTCCACCTCACTCCCCGATGACCGATCGCGACTCCCCGATGACCGATCGCGCCGGGCCGGTGCGGCATCATGTTGTCCCTCTCCGGCGAGCGGCGCCGGCCACGAGGAGCGGAAGGCACGCATGAGCACCACCGATCTCGCGATCCCCGAGAGCACCCACACCACCCGCTTCGAGGCGTCGCTGGCCGCCGAGCAGGAGGTCGAGCGCGGGATCTGGATCACCATCGCCAAGACGATCCTGGTCTCCATCCCGCTGATGATCGGGATCTTCCTGCTCATCACCGCCATCGCCATGAGCGACAAGACCGAGTGGTACGTGTGGTTGGGTCTCGGCGTGGCGTTCGGCGTGATCGGCGGGTGCCTGCTCGGCTCGCTCGCCGGCGCCACGATCAGCGCCCACCGCCTCGACGCAGTCGACCGCGCCGTCTACGACTGACGCGCGCCTTCAACGCCGGGGCGGGAGGCGGAGGTGCGTCGCGCCCTCTCCCGCGGTCACCTCGGCGCACTCGTGGCGTTCGTTCGCGTCGCCCAGGTCGTCGAACGGCCGCTCCCCTGCGCCGAGGAGGATCGGCGCGAGCGCGACGTGCAGGTCGTCGACCAGCCCGGCACGCACGTACTCGCGCACCGTCGCCGCACCGCCGCCCAGCCGGATGTCCTGTGCACCCGCGGCTCGGGGCCCCACCAGCCGCGCCACTCCTCGCCGGCGACCGCGACCCAGGGCCCGCGGACGGGTCCGAACATGTTGCGGCCCATGACGGTGGCACCGGGGACGTCGGAGCCCGGGTCACGATCTCGACACCGCGCCGCGCCGCAATTCAGCGACCGGGCGCGTCCGGTGCGGTCATCGCGCCAGCTCGACCGCGAGCGCATCCGCTTCGACGTCGAGGCGGCGGAGCAGCCCGGGGACGATGGCGCGCTCGGCCTTGCCGCCGACGAGCGGGATCCTGATGCGGAAGTCGCCGTCGATCCGGCGGCGGCACGACGCGGCACTGGTCGCGGTGATGATGACGGCGGCGGTCCCGTCGGCGCGACCGCCGACGCCGTCGGCCGAGAACCGGAGCGTCCCCGCGCCGGTGGTCACGTCGATCCGGAGGTCCTGCACCCAGGTGAGCGTGCGACCGCCGACCACCTTCTGCGCGAACGGGTCGAGCTGGCCGATGTACTCGTACCGCAAGGCGAGCCGGTGCGACGCGCCGTCGACCTCGTGGGCGACGACGTCGGGGCGGGCGAGGTCGGGCAGGTCGAGCCCGGCCTGGAACGCGGGATCGCTCATCACCCTCGCCACCTCCGCGAGGGTGCCGGCGAAGTCGTGTTCACGCTCGAACTGCACGCCGGGAGTCTGTCAGGCCCGCCACACCCGAAGTTGCATGACTGAGGCACCGGTGACGTGCCCGAGTCACGCGAGGTCGAAAGGGCTCAGCGGTAGGCGTCGGGGTCGGGGGTCACGTCCCGGTCGCGGGAGTCGGCGAGGTATCGCCACACCTGGGGCCGCGATCCGTCGACGTCGGTGAAGCCGTAGGTCTCGGCGAGCTCACCCGACGTGACCGACCGCTGGTTCCAGCGCGCCCGGTCGGGGTCGGCCGCCAGAGCGGCGACCGCACGCCCCACGTAGCGAGGCGACTCCGACACCGCGAAGTCCGGCGGTCCGTCGAACTCACGCCAGTTCTCCTCGCGCACGCCGAACGCCTCGAGCATCATCTCCGAGCGCAAGAAGCCGGGCGTGATCGCGACGGCGGTGCCCCCGACACGCGCGAGCTCGTGACCCTGCGAGAACGCGAGGCGGTTCACGCCGACCTTCGCCAGGTCGTAGTACACCGAGATCCGGTACTGGTCCGCGTTGTACTCGGTGGTGCCGTCGGTGACCTCGACCACCAGCCCACCCGGACGCTCGACGAGCAGCGGCAGCAGGTGATGCGACGTGACGAGGTGGGTGTCGACGGCGAGACGGAGGATGCGCAGCCCGTCGTCGAGGTCGTGCTCCCAGATCGGTCGGTCCCATTCGGAGGGGCCGCCCTTCAGCACCTCGGCGCCCCAGATGTCGTTGACCAGCACGTCGAGCCGTCCCTGCTCGTCGCGCACGCGCGCCGCGAGCGCCGCGACCTGGGTGGGCTCGAGGTGGTCGACGGCGACCGCGATCCCCTCGCCGCCCAGCGCCGTGACCAGCTCCGCGGTCTCCTCGATGGTCTCGGGCCGGTCGTAGTCGGAGCGCAGCGGGGTCACGCGGCTGCTGCGGCCGGTGCAGTAGACAGTGGCGCCCGCCTCGCCCAGCGCCGCCGCGATCCCCCGCCCCGCGCCCCGGGTAGCACCGGCGACCACCGCGACGCGGCCGCGCAACGCCTCGCGATCGAGCGACCACGACATCACGGGAGTCTGCCACGGTCGTTGCGCGGCGCTGGCGGATCGAACCGGATCACCCGATGGCTCTGGGCGACGACGGCATGAGGGCGACCCGCGTCGTGCGCAAGTCGATCTTCCTGACCCTCGGCACGGTGATCTTCGTCGGCTGCCTGACCCTCCTGTGCACCTCGATGCGGGCGGTCATGGACGTCGGCGAACCGCGTGCGTCCGGCGGCCCCTACGAGATTCGCCGACCGGGTCCCGATGGCGTCGGCTGGGTCGTGCCGATCTCGATCTTCGGCATGTTCTTCGCCGGCGTGTTCACCTTCCTCGGCGTGTTCGACGAAGGCGGCCCGCGCCCGTACGTGTTCGCGTGGTCGGTGCTGCGCGCGGAGCCGTCGCCGCGACCGCGCGCCTGCGCGTGATCCTGCTGCTGCCCCAGGCGGTCGCGATCGCGCTCGGCATCTGGCTGGGCGTCGTCGTCTGGCACGCGGTGTCGTGAGTGGTAGACCTCGGGGGATGCGGTTCGGACTCGACATCGCCCAGCAACGCGTCCCCTGGTCGGAGGTGACGTCGCGCGCGCGCTTCGCCGACGCCCTCGGGTTCGACGGCGTCTGGGGCTTCGACCACTTCCAGCCGATGTACGGCGAAGGCCCGGGTGAGTGCTTCGAGGGCAACACGACGCTCGCCGCGCTGAGCGGCATCACCGAGCACGTCCGCCTCGGACTGCTCGTGACCGGCATGACCTATCGCCATCCGGCGGTGTTCGCGGCCGAGGCCATCACCATCGACCACGCGTCGAACGGTCGCTTCGAGCTCGCCTACGGCGCGGCGTGGTTCGCCGACGAGCACCGCCAGCTCGGCATCCCCTTCCCCGACCTCAAGGACCGCATCGACGGGTTCGAGGAGGCGGTGCAGATCGTGCGCGGCCTGCTCACCACCGACGACTTCACCTTCGAGGGCCGGCACTTCTCCGTCGACCACGCGACGCTGAACCCCAAGCCGGTGCAGCAGCCGCACCCGCCGATCTGGATCGGTGCGTCCGGCGAACGGCGCATGATGCCGATCGCGGCACGCTACGCCGACGTGTGGCACTGCTTCGGGGGTGTCCGCGAGCTCTCGGAGAAGTCGGCGAAGCTCAGCACGATGGCCGAGTCCGCCGGGCGCGACCCGTCGGAGATCACCCGGGCCGCGTCGCTCTCGCTCGAAGACGACGCCGACACCATCGCCCGCCGCGTGGAGCGGTGGGACGGTGCCGGGTTCGAGTACCTGGTGTGCGGCTGGCCCGCCGGCGGGCGGGAGCAGATCGAGGAGTTCGCGCGCCGTCACCTCACTCGGTGAGGCGTGACACCCAGCGGGACAACGGGTCGAGCGCGTAGTACACGGCCAGCGCGCCGTGGACCGCGAGGCACACGTAGGCGTTGAGGAGCCCGACCACGATCGTGGCGAGGTAGATGAACGTCCCGAACGTGAACAACGCGGTGGCCGTCCTCCGTTGCTCCTCGGGGAAGTCGTCACCGAGGAGCCGGCGCTGCGACGACCCGTACAGCCACAGCCCCGCCCATGCGACCGCGTTGGCGGTCATCACGATGCTGTAGAAGACGGCGGCGACGCGCTCACCCTCGCCGCGCCGCAGGGCCTCGCCGAACACCTGGGTCGGATACGGGAGGAGCACGACGGTGGCGAGCAGCGCGAGGTTGAGGTACACGAGGTTGCGGTCGATGCGCTGGAAGTGGTCGAACACGGTGTGATGGTTCAACCACATGATGCCGATGACGGCGAAGCTCACGACGTACGCCGCGTACGCGGGCCACTGGTCGGTGAGCGCGTTGGTGAGGTGGTGGTAGTTGCGGGGCTCGGGGATGGTCAGCACGAGCAGCGTGATCGCGATCGCGAACACGCCGTCGCTGAACGCCTCGATGCGGCCCTTCCGCATCAAGTGGGTTCGAGCTTGAGCTTGAGCTGGTCGACGCTCGACCCGCCGTCGACCGCGATCACCTGACCGGAGACGAAGCGGCCCGCCGGGCTGCAGAAGTACATGACCATGTGGGCGATGTCAGCGCCGTGGCCGACCATGCCCACCGGGTTGTTGGCGTTGCGGCCCTCGCTGCGCGGCACCGCCTCCGCGAATCGACGCACGCCCTCGGTGTCGGCGATCGCGCCCGGCGCGACACCGTTCACGCGGATGCCGTAGGGACCCCATTCGACCGCGGCGGTGCGCGTGAACGAGTCCACTCCCGCCTTCGCCGCCGCCACGTGGGCCTGCATCGCCGCGCCCTTCATCTCGAACGGCGCGGTGATGTTCACGATGTTGCCGCCGTGCTCGCGCAACCAGGCGTCGAACGTCGCCTTGGAGACGTTGTAGGTGCCGAGCAGGTCGATGTCGACCACCGCCTTGAACCCGTTGGGCGAGATCGACGTCATCATCGCGGGGAAGTTCCCGGCCGCGTTGTTCACCACCACGTCGAGCTGTCCGTAGTGCGCGATCAGACCGTCGACGACGCGCTGCACCGCGCCCGCGTCACGCACGTCGCAGGTGTCGAACCACACCTCGATGCCCTCGGCCTCGAGCTCGGCCTGCGCCGCCTCGAGCGCCTCCTGCTTGCGGCTGGCGATGGCGATGCGGGCACCGTGGTGACCGAAGCGCCGGCAGATCTCCTTGCCGATGCCGGTGGCGCCGCCGGTGACGAACACCACCTGGCCGGCGAAGAGATCGGGCGAGAACGGGGATGCGGGTGCGTCGCTCATGCGGCGCATCCTCGCGGAGGGCGGCGGGTCCCCGCTACTGGGGCCGCGCCTCGAGCGTGCTGGCGATGACGTCGAGCTGGTGGATCTGCGGCGGCTTCGCCAGCAGCGTGTCGGCGTTCGCCATCAGCGCCTTGGCGATCTCGCCGTTGAGGTGCGCCTGACGGCTCTCCTCGTCGGGGAACACGTCGAAGATGGCGAACGACGTGGGCCCCGTGCGGAGCGCAAACCACGCCGCGGTGCCCGGCTCCTGCTCGGCGAGGGTCTGCGCGTCTCGCAGGAAGGTCTCGAGCGCCGCGGCCTGGTCGGGCTTCGCCTCCAAGGGCGCGTAGAGGGCGTGCGTGATCATGGGTTCCGCCTCCTCGATCGGCATCGAGCCCCGCGCTGCTACCCGGATCGTGGCCGCGGGGAACCCGCTACCGGTCGTGGGCCACCGGAGGCACCCCGAAGTCCGCGCGCGCGTCGGCGAGGGGACGTGCCGCCATGGCCAGGTGGTCGACGACCGAGAAGTCGCCGACGCACTGCCGGCGCGTCGGAGTCGTTCATCGACACCTGGAAGGCGATGCCGGATGATCTCGTCACTGAAGCGCTGGTAGTCGGCCAACGCGGGGGCAGCACCGTCGCGCACGAGATCGCGCGCCGACGTGAGGCCGGGATCGTCGGCGCCACCCAGGTGGAAGCGGTGTCGATCGAACCAAGGAGGATGCGGGCGATGGGCTCGGAGAGGTCCACCATGACGGTGCGCGGCATCGAGGGGCGATGCTCCGTTCGATGGGTCAGGCGCGTCGAGCGCGCTTGCGGCGCTTGCCCTCGTGCATCGCCTGCACGCGGGCCACCGGGATCTCGTGGCCTTCCGCGATCAGCTCGTCGGAGAGGTGCTGTGTCGCCGGCATGTGCTCGGCCCACGGGTCACGGTCCCCGAGTGCGTCGAGGGCGGTGTGGATGGTGAAGTCGGTCGGCGTCACGTCGTCGAGGTCGTCCCATGCGAGCGGGAACGACACCGGCACACCCGGACGCACGCGCGGGCTGTAGGTGGCGACCACGGTCGCGCCGCCGACCCGCGTCGCGTCGACGAACACCTTGCCGTCGCGGTCCTCCTTGATGAACGCCGTGGTCGCGATCGACGGGTCGAGGCGTTCGGTGCGCGCCGCGATGGCGCGCACTGCTGCCGCCGAGTCGTCGGGCGGCGCGGCATCGTCGACCGGCACGAAGATGTGCACGCCCTTGGCGCCGCTGGTCTTGAGTGCGCCGCGGAGTCCGACGTCGGCCAGCGCCTGGCGCACGAGGTGCGCGACCTCGACCGCACGGGCGAAGCCGTCGCCTTCGGGTGGGTCGAGATCGAGGACCAGGTGCGTGATGCGATCGGGCCGGTCGACGGTGACCAATGCGGGGTGGTACTCGACCGCGCGCTGGTTGGCGAACCACAACAGCGTGCGACGGTCGTTGCACAGCGCGTACCGCACGTCGCGCTTCGAGGTCTCCGCCCACCAGGTGACCGTCTCCACCCATTCGGGCGTGTGCTTGGGCACGTTCTTCTGCATGAACGAGTCCTGCCCGCGCATGACCCGGATCACCGACAACGGACGATCGGCGAGCACCGGAATGATGCGATCGCGCACCGCGTCGAGGTAGTCGATCAGCTCCCGCTTGGTCGCGCCGGCGTCGGAGAACAGCACGGCGTCGAGGTTGGTGAGCTTGACCCCGTCGCGCGACTCGTCCGCCTTGGTGGCCATCAGCGCGACCGGGCTCGGCGCGCGTCAACGGTGGCGCAGTCGACGCAGCGGCTGGCATCGGGCCGCGCTGCGAGGCGCGCGTCACCGATCGCGCGGCCACAGCGCTCACAGACCCCGTAGGTCCCCGCGTCGAGGCGGGACGCGGCGGCATCGAGCGCGCCGAGCCGGTCGCGCACGTCCTCGATGAGGCTCACGACCTGTGCCCGCTCGAACGCGAGCGTGGCGCCCTCGGGGTCGTGCTCGTCGTCGGTGTTGGCGGTGTCGACCGACGCCGCGATGTCGGCGAACGACCGGTCGAGCTCGGCGAGACGCCGGCGAGCGGCATCGCGCTCACGTTCGACGGCCACGCGGACGTCGGTTCCCACCGCCACCACGCTAGCGATGCTCAATGCCGGGACCGTTCGCGCCGATGTGGAGGCATGCAGGTCTCAGTCCTCGGCGCCGGGTTCACGCTCGGCCTCTGTGCATTCGTGGCGTGGCTGATGGTGATGCTCCGCCACGACAAGGCCCACCGGATGGCCATGGTCTCTGCGTCGCATGAGCACACGCGCGCCCACCGACGCGCCGCCCTCGCAGCCCGCTACACACCCGATGTCGCGCCGTCGCTTCCGGTCGTGCGCGCGGGGTCGTTCTGCCGGGTGCCGGGCAACCTCGGGTGCAGCAAGCACGGGAACGTGCTGGTGTGCGAGGACAACGGCCACGGCCGCCCGCGCTGGCGCAAGCAGCACACCCGCGCCGCCGCCTGATCCACCTCCCTGGCGGGCGCTACCGTTCGTCCCGGAAGACCCGTCGAGGAGGACGCCATGTTCGACGTCGACGAATTGGTGGCGGCGTGTCGCGAGGCGGCCGCCGACGCGCAACCGCGGCTCGCGATCCGCGACGTGCTCGAGCGTGTCGTCGCCGATCCCGGCGCGATCGCCGAGGCACTCCCACCGACCCGAGCCGAGATCGTGCCGCTGCACGTGTCGGCGGAGGTGACCGTCCTGAAGGTGGTGTGGGCGCCGGCGATGCTGCTCGAGCCCCACGATCACCGGATGTGGGCGGCGATCGGCGTGTACTCCGGTGGCGAGGACAACCGCTTCTACCGGCGCCGCGCCGCCGGCCTCGACGAGTCCGGCGCCCGCTCGCTCCGCCCCACCGACGTGTGCCTGCTCGGCGACGACGTGGTCCACTCGGTGTACAACCCCACGGCGGAGCACGCGGGCGCGATCCACGTGTACGGCGGCGACTTCTTCTCGACGCCACGAAGCCAGTGGATCGGCGAACCGCCGCGGGAGTGCGCGTTCGACGTCGACCGCGTGCTGGCGTCGTTCGACGCCGCCAACGCCGAGCTCGCCTGAGCGACCGTTCAGGAGCGCGGCGATCAATGGCGTGCGTCGTGCTCCTCGAGCGCGGCACGGACGAGTGCCCTCGCAGACCACAGCGTGACCGCCAACTCGTCGTCGGGATCGAGACCGCGCAGGTCCTGCAGCACGATCTCGGCTTCCCAGCCGACCACCATGGCCAGGGCCGACACCAGTCGCTCGAACTCGTCGGGATCGAGGCGGTCGCGCAGCGGTTCGAGCGCACGTTCGATCCAACCGACGCGGCGGTACCCGCGCTTCGGTGACGACGGATCGTCGCGCGCGGCGTCGACGGTGAGCCGGATCAGCGATCGTCCGAGCGGAAGGGTGTCGGCGGAGATCGACGCGAAGGCGCGGATCATCGCCGCCACCCGTTCCTCAGGATTGCGCGCGGCGTCGCCGGTCTCGGCGGCGTCGCCGGTCTCGGCGGCGTCGGCGGCGTCGATGGCGTCGTCGACCGCGGTCTGGGACAGCAACCCCAGCGTGGCGTCGAGCAGCAGCTGCTCCAACGTCGGGAAGTACGAGTAGACCGTCCGCCGGGACACGTCGGCGGCGTCAGCGATCTCGCCGACGGAGGGCGTGACCCCCGAACGCAGGAGCTCGGACGTCGCCGCCACGATGGCGGCGCGGGTGCGCCGCTTCTGGCGGTACCGGCCGCTCTCCTCCGCCTCGACTGCCATCCCCCGTCTCCCTCGTGATCTTCCTCTTGACACGGTCGCAGT
>DASUAS010000342.1:0-4142 GCA_035763625.1 Acidimicrobiia bacterium | reverse complement strand
GGGCATCGGCATCGCCGAGGCCAACCTGCGCGCCCGCTTCGGCGAAGAGGTGGTCGACCACCACACGTTCGTGTTCTGCGGCGACGGCGACCTCGAGGAGGGCGTGAGCCACGAGGCGGCGTCGCTGGCCGGTCACCTCGGGCTGGGTCGCCTGGTCTACGTCTACGACGACAACCACATCACCATCGACGGTCCGACCGAGCTCGCGTACAGCGACGACGTGCCCGGGCGCTTCCGGGCGTACGGGTGGCACGTGCTCGAGCTCGGCGAGGTGGCCAACGACCTCGACGCGCTCGAGGCCGGTCTGCGCGCGGCGATGGCGGAGACGTCACGCCCGAGCATGATCGTCCTGCGCAGCCACATCGGCTACCCGTCGCCGAAGTACACCGACACCGCCAAGGCCCACGGGAACCCGCTCGGCGCCGACGAGGTCGCGGCGGTGAAGGAGATCCTCGGGCTGCCGGCGGAGGACTTCTACGCGCCCGACGACGTCGTCGACTTCTACCGACGCGCCGGCGAGCGCGGCCGGAGCGCGCACGAGGCCTGGTCGAAGCGGCTCGCCGCCTTCCGCGACTCGGAGCCCGAGCTCGCCGAGCAGCACGCCGCGTGCGTCGAGCAGCGCGGCCTCGTCGGTTGGGAGTCGAAGCTGCCGACGTGGAAGGAAGGCGAGGAGCTCGCGACGCGCCAGGCGTGCACCGCGATCGTGAACGCGGTGCTCGACGTCGTCCCCGGTGTGATCGCAGGCGGAGCCGACCTCACCGAGAACACGGGGATGGAGCTGAAGGACACGCCGGTGATCGCCACCCACGAGTTCGGTGGTCGCCAACTGCACTACGGCATCCGCGAACACGGCATGGGCGCGGTGATGAACGGCATGGCCGTCAGCTTCCTCATGCCTGCGGGCGGCACCTTCTTCGTGTTCAGCGACTACATGCGCGGCGCGGTGCGTCTCGCCGCGCTGTCGCAGTACAAGTCGCTCTTCGTGTGGACGCACGACTCGATCGGTCTGGGCGAGGACGGTCCGACCCACCAGCCCGTCGAGCAGCTGGCGGCGATGCGGGCGATGCCCGGGATGCGGGTGATCCGTCCCGCCGACGCCAACGAGGTGAGCCAGGCGTGGCGGATCCACGTCGACGGCGAGGGCCCGACCGCCCTGATCCTCACCCGCCAGAAGATCCCGGTGCTCGGTGCCACCGCCGAGCGGGCCCCCGACGGCGTGCCGCGCGGCGCCTACACCCTCGTCGACGAGGAGGGCGACGGCCTCGATCTCGTCCTCATCGGGACCGGTTCCGAGGTGTCGCTCTGCGTCGAAGCGCTCGACCTGCTCGACGGCCTCTCGGTGCGGGTGGTCTCGATGCCGTCGTGGGAGCTCTTCGCGGCCCAGTCCGACGAGTACCGCGACCAGGTGCTCCCCGCCGACGTGCCCACCCTCGCGGTGGAGGCCGCCGCCACCTTCGGATGGGAGCGCTACGCCGACGACGTCGTCGGCATCGACCACTTCGGTGCGTCGGCCCCCGGACCTGTGGCCATGGAGAAGTTCGGCTTCACCCCCGAGCACGTCGCCGCGCGCGCCCGTGCGCTGGTCGAGAACGGAGTGTCCTGATGAGCAAGTCCGCGATCGCCCGTCTCAACGACTTCGGGCAGAGCCCGTGGTACGACAACCTCGCCCGGCCGCTGCTCACCGGCGGCGGGCTGCAGCAGCTGGTCGAGGTCGACGGCATCCGCGGCGTCACGTCCAACCCGACCATCCTCGACAAGGCGATCGGCGCCGGCGAGGGCTACGACGAGCAGCTCGCCGACTGCGCGAAGCGCGGGCTCTCGATCGAGGACACCTACTGGGAGGTCGTGATCGACGACATCACGTCCGCGGCCGAGGTGCTGCGGCCGGTGTACGACGCGCAGCACGGCGGCGACGGCTTCGTGTCGCTCGAGGTCGCGCCCACCGTCGCGCACGACACCCCGGCCACCATCGCGATGGCACGTTCCCTGCACGACCGCGTCGACCGTCCCAACCTCATGATCAAGATCCCGGCCACGCTCGACGGCATCCCGGCGATCGAGGAGTCGATCGCGGCCGGCATCACGGTGAACGTCACCCTGATCTTCTCGCTCGACCGCCACGCCCAGGTCATCGAGGCGTACCTCACGGGCCTCGAGCGCCTCGTCGCGGGTGGCGGCGACCCGTCGAGCATCGCGTCGGTGGCGTCGTTCTTCGTGAGCCGGGTCGACACCGAGACCGACCGCCGCCTCCCCGAGGACAGCCCGCTGCGGGGCAAGGCGGCGGTGGCGAACGCCAAGCTCGCGTACGCGCTGTTCCGCGAGAAGTTCTCCGGCCCGCGCTGGGAGGCGCTGGCGGCCAAGGGCGCGCGGCTGCAACGACCGTTGTGGGCGTCGACGTCGACGAAGAACCCCGCGTACCCGTCGACCCTCTACGTCGACGAGCTCATCGGCCCCGACACCGTCAACACGCTCGCCCCGGCGTCGATCGAGGCGCTGCAGCAGGGCGAAGGCACTCAGCGGGCCGACACCGTCACCGAGGACGTCGATGGCGCGCGCCAGGTCATGACCGACCTCGCCGCCGCGGGCGTCGACTTCGACGACGTGACCGACACGCTCGAGCGCGAGGGCGTCGACTCGTTCGCCGCCTCGTTCACCGACGCGTTCGGCACCATCGAGAAGCGCCGCGCCGAGGTCACCAGCTGACCCTGTCTCGCATTTGGCGTTGCTGGTGTGCCGTCACGGCACACCAGCAGCGCCGAAACGGTCGCTCAGCTCCGCGGCGGCGCGGAGGTGGTCGGTGAGCTCGGCCGGCGGAACGCGCGCGTTCAGGCCACTGGTGCTCGGCATCACGTAGACGGGGCGGCCACCGAGGCCGGCGGGCTGCACCCCGGCGACGGCCCGCCGGTCGACCGCGGCGCGCCAACCGGCGAGGCCGACGAAGCAGACCGCGCCCGGTTGCAGCCACCGCACCAGGCGTTCGACCCGCGCCAGGCCGCCGCGGTACTCGTCGCGCGTCAGCTCGTCGGCTCGCGACGTGGCCCGCTTGGCGAGGTCGGTCATCCCGATCCCGGCGTCGAGCGCGGCCCGTGGATCGCGGTCCACGGTCACCAGCCCGGCCGCGATCGCCGCGGGCCAGAACCGGTTGCCGGGCGTGACGAACCCCACACCGGCGTCGGCCGCGTGGAGAGACGGGTTCAGTCCGCACACGAGCAGCCGCAGCCGGAGACCGACGGTGTCGGGCAACGTGCGCGCCCGCGTGATGCGCGCGTGGATCCACTGCGACTCGGCTTCGGTCGAGCAGTCGTGCACGTCGAAGCCCGCACCGACGAGCACATCGTGCAGCGCATCGGGGCGCCACGCCGCGAACCAGCGGCCCGCGAAGTCGTCGTCCGGGAGTTCGCCGCTCTCGTCGCCCGCGAGCATCAGGAGGTGCGCGGGCGCGCCGACCTCGAGCGCCTGATGGAGCTCGGCCAGTGCACGCGGCAGTCGCTCGCGCCGCACGTGCAGGTAGCTCGCCCGCGCCCACCCACCCCCGAGCGCGCCACGGCGGAACGGCAGAGCCTCGAGGTCGGCCTGCACCGGCCAGGCGTCGGGCGCGGTCTCGCGTGCGAGCAGCAGCATCGCGTGCGCGGCGTCCAGCGCGATCCGCGGTCGTGGCAGGTGCGGCAGGTGCAGTCCCGCTCCGCACCCGAGGTCGACGACGGGTGCACCGGTCGGCACCGCCGCCGCCAGCGTGTGCACCTGGTCGAGGAACCGCGCCGGCCGTGTCTCGCGCCACTCGGCGGCGCGCTCCTGGTAGACCCGAACCGTGTCCCGCTCCACCTCCGTATGATGGCCAGGATGCAGGGAGAGGTCCGGATCGTCGACGACGTCGCCCGCGCCTTCGCCGACGTCGTGGTCGAGGCCACGCCGGCGTCGATCGCGCTCTCGGGCGGCGACACCGCGAAGGAGGCCTACGAGGCGCTGGCCACGCGCGACCTCGACTGGTCGCGGATCGACGTGTGGTTCGGCGACGAGCGCTTCGTCCCCGTCGACGATCCCGACTCCAACGAGGGCATGGCGCGCGCCGCGTTGCTCGACCAGGTCGGGCCTCGTTCGATCCGGTCGATGGCGGGTGCCGGTGACACCGCCGACGCCGCCGC
>DASUAS010000341.1:0-13488 GCA_035763625.1 Acidimicrobiia bacterium | reverse complement strand
TGATGGAGCTGTGGGAGCTGGTGGCGCGCGAGAGCATCCGCGACCTCATCGCCCGTTGGAACTCCAACGGCGACGCCGGACGCATGGCCGAGATGGTGCAGGTGCTGGCGCCCGACGTGGAGTTCACCATCCGTGACGGCGAGGTGCAGCACGGTCGTGACGCAGTGCTGCAGGCGCTGCTCGAGGTGCGCGACGCCAAGGCGCTCGCCCCCGGCGCGCCCGCGACCACCGGCCGATACCTGCCCCCGGGCACGCGCCCGTCCATCCGGCACTTCACGAGCAACCCGCAGATCGAGATCGAGTCGGAGACGCGCGCCCGGGTGCGTACCCACTATGCGGTGCTGTCGTCGTTCGGCCTCGACCACTGGGGTCGCTACCTCGACGAGTTCGGTGTCGTCGACGGCGAGTGGCTCATCACCAAGCGCACGGTGACCACCGAAGGCGTCGACCCGGAGGGCTGGGCGGCCGTGCTCGCGCCGACGTGAGCAGCGCGGTCGTTCCGGGACCTCGCGTCGCGAGCGCGACGCTCGGCGACCTGTTCGAGGAGATCGGCACGCGCGAGCCCGACGCGCTGGCGTACGTCGACGGCGAGCAGCGCATGACCTACGGCGAGTGGTTGACCGGCGCCGACTCGCTCGCGGCCGAGCTGCGCGCGCGCGGCGTGGCGCCCGGCGACGTCGTCGCGTTCTGGCTGTCGTCCTGCATCGACTACGCGGTCGCGTACGCCGCATGTACGCGGCTCGGCGCGGTCGCGACCGGCATCAACACCCGATTGGGACCCGGGGAGACCACCGCGATCCTCCAACGGTGCGAACCGGTGGCGCTGCTCCACGAGGGCGACACGTTCGCGATTCCCGACGACGCGCCGACGCCCAAGGTGACGATGTCGCGGGCGGAGGTGGCGCAGGCGTGGACCGCCGGCACCGAGCTCATCGGCCGGCCCCGTCGAGCTCCCGGCGATCCGGTGTGCATCGTCTGGACCAGCGGCACCACCGGGCTCCCGAAGGGCGCGTGGTTCGACCACCGCGCGATGGAGGCGTCGGCCCGCCTCAGCAACATCCTCAGCTCCTACCACGACGTGCGCCTGATGCCAGTGCCCTTCCCGCACGCGGGCTACATGAACAAGCTGTGGGACCAGGTCGAGTTCGTGATCAACTCGGTGCTCACCGGCACACCGTGGACGGTGGAGTCGATGCTCGAGAACATGGTGCGCGAGCGCGTGACGGTAGGCCAGGGCGTACCCACCCAGTGGAGCAAGTTCGTCGATCTGCCCCAGCTCGACGAGGCCGACCTGTCGTCGTTGCGCCTGGCGTCGACAGGCTCCGCACCGGTGACGCCCGAGCTTGCCGAGAAGATGCGGACGCGCCTCGGCTGCCCGATCGTGGTGCGCTACGCGTGCACCGAGTCGTCGTCGATCACCGGTACGCGCGTCGACGATCCGCCCGAGGTGCTGCTGCACACCGTCGGTCGCCCCCAGGAGGGCATCGAGCTCAAGCTCGTGGGCGGTGATGGCGCCGCGGTACCGCAAGGCGACGTCGGCGTCGTCACGCTCCGCTCGCCGTGCAGCATGCGCGGCTACTGGAACGATCCGGAGCGCACCGCCGACGCGCTCTCGCCCGACGGTTGGATCACCACCAGCGATCTCGGCGAGCTGCGCGACGACGGCAACCTCGTGCTGAAGGGTCGCACCAGCGAGATGTACATCCGCGGTGGCTTCAACGTGCATCCGCTCGAGGTGGAGCGCGTGGTCGCGGACCACCCGAAGGTGTCGCGGGTCGCGATCGTCGGTACGCCCGCGCCGACGATCGGTGAGATCGGCGTCGCGTTCGTCGAGCCGATCGATGCGGCCGACCCGCCGACGCTCGAGGAGCTGCGCGCCTTCGTCGGTGCGCGCCTCGCCGACTACAAGCGACCCGACCGGCTCGAGGTCGTCACCGCGCTCCCGATGACGGCGATGCTCAAGATCGACAAGCGCGTCCTGCAGGATCAGCTCGCCGCCGAGGGCTGAGCGGCGCGATCCTCCGTTCGGAAGTGCGGGATCACCTGCTCGCCGAAGAGGCGGATCGACTCCATCATCTCGTCCTGCGTGAGCGTGCCCATCTGGATGAGGCACATCACGTTGTCGACGCCCGCGGCGCGCAGCCGCTCCACGTAGGCGATGGCGGTGTCGACGTCGCCGAGCGCGTGATCGGTGTTGTAGAGCGGTGACGCGGCCGTCGGAGGCGCCTCGCCGCGTTCGATCGCGGCGCGCGCCTGGCGCAGGTGCTCCGCCATGTAGGCCGCGTTGTCGATGCCTTCCGTGTCGCGCGCCGGCGCGACGCCGTTCGGCGCCGACCAGTGCGAGATCGCCTCGGCGAAGAACCGCAGCGCGCGGCATCCCTTGCGGAACGCCTCGTCGCGGTCGTCCATGAGGAAGGTCGGGCAGAGCGCCACGAACTCGTCGTTGATCATCCCGGGTGACACGACCGCGTCGGGGTCGCGAGCGGCACGCTCCTCGTCGAACATGCGCCGCATACCACCGATCACCTCGGGTCCCCCGAACCCGAGCACCATCGGGCCGACGCCGTACTGCGCCGCGCGCCGCACGGTCTCGGGGTTGGTGCACGCGAGGAACAGCGGCGGGTGGGGGAGCTGCACCGGCCGCGGGACCACCGTGTGCGGTGGCCGCCCGGGCGGGTGCTGGATCTTCAGCAGGTCGGAGTCCCACTGGATGGTGTCCTCGCGCCAGCAGTGCCCGATGAACCTCAACGCCTCCTTCACCTGCGGCGTCGTGAGCTCGGGGTCGACGCCGCAGAGCGACATCTCCTGCACGGTGCCGCCGCGCGCGGCGCCGAGGTTGAGCCGGCCGTCGGAGATGATGTCGAGCATCGCGGCGCGTTCTGCGACGCGCGCGGGGTGGTTGTAGCCGAACGGCATGCACACCGCCGCGTGTCCGACACGGATGCGCGACGTCTGCGCTGCCACCGCGGTGAGGAAGATCTCGGGTGCGCTCATGTGCGAGTACTCGATGAGCGAGTGGTGCTCGACGGCCCACACGCCGTCGAAGCCGACCTCCTCCGCGAACACGGCCTGCTCGACGCAGTTGCGGATCGCCTGCCGCTCGACGTCGGGCGTGCCGAACTCGACCTGGGCTTCGAAGATCATCGAGAACTTCATGGGCCGGAACGTACCCCTGCCGGGCTGGGCACGCACACGGGCGCAGCCGGTACGTTGGCCGCTCCATGGCCACCCACCCGTACCACGACGTCGCGATCACCGGGATCTTCAACACCGAGCAGGCGCGGGTGCTCGAGGGCGACGACTCGATGTCGATCGCCTTCAAGGGCGGCCTGGGCGCGCTCGCCGATGCCGGGCTCGCCATCCGTGACGTCGACGGCGTCGTGGGGCAGTTCGCCAACGACTTCGTGTACCAGGCGCGGCTCTCGCCGGCGTGGGTCACGTCGTCGTGGTCGGGCATCCCCGCCATCCTCCAGGCCGCCACCGCGGTTGCCGCCGGCATGGCCACCAAGGTGCTCGTGCTCGCGGGCACCGCGGGTGTGTACGTCGACCGAGCGTCGACCGCGCCGTGGACCCGCCCGAGCAGTGAGTTCGTCGCACCGTTCGGGATGTTCACCGCAGCCGAGTTCGCGCTGGTCGCGCGCCGTCACATGCACGTGTACGGCACCAAGCCCGACGCCCTGGCCACCGTCGCCTCGGTGATCCGCAACAACGGGCACGTGCACCCCGGCGCCATCTACCGCGGCCGGGGGCCGTTCACGCCCCAGGACGTCCTCGACAGCCGCATGGTCGCCGACCCGTTCCACCTCCTCGACTGCGCGACCGCGTCGGAGGGCGGGTGCGGGCTCGTGTTGACGCGCGCCGATCTCGCCGCCGACGCGCCCCGGAAGCCGGTCTACGTGCTCGGGGGCAACGGTGACAGCGGCGGCAGCGCCTACAAGAACCCGCCCACCTGGGAGCTCGGTGGCAACCGGCGTGCCGACTGGGTGAACGGCACCGTGGGCCGGCGTGCGGCCGAGGACTCCTTCCGCACCGCCGGCCTCGGCCCCACCGACGTCGACGTGTGCGAGTTCTACGATCCCTTCTCGTTCGAGATCATCCGTCAGTACGAGGCCTACGGCTTCTGCGGCGAGGGCGAGGGGGGCGACTTCGTGACCAGCGGCGCGATCGAACCCGGCGGTCGGTATCCGGTGACGACCGACGGCGGCGTCATGTCGTACAGCCACGCCGGTGCGTCGGCGCAGATGCTGCAACGCGTGATCCGTGGCGTCGAGCAGCTGCGCGGCGAGTGCGCGACGAACCAGGTCGAAGGAGCCGAGGTGGCGATGTGCTCGAACGGCGGGTCGGGCGCGCTGTTCACCGACGTGATGTTGCTGGGAGTCGAACGACCATGACCATGCTGAAGCCGCAGACCGGCAAGGTGCCCGTCCCGCACCCGGGAACCCTCACCCAGCCCTACTGGGACGGCTGCGCCCGCCACGAGCTCCTCTTCCAACGGTGCGGCGTGTGCGGACACGCCACGCACACACCCGCGTACCTCTGCTCGAACTGCACCTCGCAGGAACTCACGTGGGAAGCGAGCGCGGGCACCGGCGAGGTGTACAGCTGGACGACGGTGTGGCGTCCGCAGATGCCGACGTTCGAGGTGCCCTACGTCGCGATCATCGTGGACATGGCCGAGGGCTGGCAGATCCTCTCCAACCTCATCGGGTGCGAGCACGACGCGGTGGAGATCGGCATGCGCGTCGCGGTCGAGTTCCACGAGATGGAAGGCGGCTTCACGTTGCCGTACTTCCGGCCGGCCTGACCGTTGCAGCAGGGTCTGGCGGCGCTGCGCGTCGTCGATCTGAGCACTGGCATCCCGGGCGGGTACTGCGCGCGCCTGCTGTGCGACGCGGGTGCCGACGTGGTCAAGGTCGAGCCGCCGGGAGGCGACCCGTGGCGCGCGTGGTCGGCAGGCGGCGCCGCCGTCGACGTCGAGACCGGCGGCGCGCTCTTCCAGTTCCTGCACCACGGCATGCGCTCGGTCGTCGGTCGACCGGGAGATCCGGACGTCGAGGCGCTGATCGCGGACGCCGACGTCGTCATCGAGAGCCACGCCGCCTCGGAGCTCGACCCGCAGCGCTGGCTCGAGGAGCATCCGGGCCTCATCGTGTGCTCGATCACCCCGTACGGACGCGCGGGTCCGTACGCGGAGCGGCCGACGTCGGAATTCATCGTGCAAGCGGAATCGGGCGGCCTGGTCGGGCGCGGCTCGGTGCGCAGCCGCCCGTTCCAGGCCGGCGGGCGCACCAGCGAATGGCTGGCGGGCACGTTCTCGGCCATGGCCGTCGCGGCGGCGGCGCGGCGCGCGGCGCGCTCGGGTCACGGCGATCACATCGACTTCTCGATCGCCGAGGTCATGACCATCGCCGCCAACAGCTACGCCGAGTACCTGCGACGACTGCTCGGCGATCCGCCGATGGTGGGCGCCACGCGCACGATCGAGACGCCGTCGGTCGAGCCCACCCTCGATGGCTACGTCGGCTTCTGCACCAACAGCCGCGAGCAGTTCCACAGCTTCCTGCTGATGCTCGGTCGGCCCGACCTCATCGAGACCGACGAGTTCAGCAACCACGTCGACCGGCAGCAGCGCTGGGACGAGTGGAACGATCTCGTGCACGAGTGGACGCGCCAGTACACGACCGAGGACATCGTGCGGCAGGCGAGCGAGCTGCGCATCCCGGTGGCGCCGGTGCACGGGCCGCACAACATCCTCGACTGCGACCACTTCGTGGCGCGCGGCGTCTTCGTCGACGACGCGTCGGAGTCGTTCAAGTTCCCCCGTCGCCCGTGGCGCATGGACGACGAGGATCCGCCGCCTCCACGACCGGCGCCTCGTCTGGGCGAGCACACCGGTCGGATCGAGGCGCACACGCCGTCACGTCCGACGATCACTGCACCCGATCGCGACCTCCCGCTCGCGGGTGTGCGCGTGCTCGACCTCACCGCGTGGTGGGCCGGGCCCATCGCCGCCGGCGCGCTGGCCGCGCTCGGCGCCGACGTCATCCACGTGGAGTCGGTCGGCCGCATCGACGGGATGCGGGCGACGGGCGCGGGTACCGGGATGGACGGGCCATGGTGGGAGCGCAGCACCCACTACCTGTGCTCGAACACGAACAAGCGCAACCTCACCCTCGATCTCGGGAGCGACGAGGGACTCGAGCTGCTGCGCCGGCTCATCGCCGAGAGCGACGCGGTGCTGGAGAACTTCTCGCCGCGCGTCCTCACGAACTTCGGGCTCGAGTGGGAGCAGGTGCAGGCGCTCAACCCGCGTTGCCTGCTCGTGCGCATGCCCGCGTTCGGATTGTCGGGTCCCTGGCGTGACAACGTCGGCTTCGCGCAGACGATGGAGCAGGTGACCGGGCTCGCGTGGATCACCGGCTTCCGTGACGACCAGCCGCGGATCCAGCGCGGCCCGAGCGATCCGAACGCGGGGATGCACGCGGCGTTCGCGCTGATCGTCGGCTTGGCGGAACGAGAGGTCACCGGCCACGGCAGCCTGCTCGAGGTGACGATGGTGGAGGGCGCGCTCAACGCCGCCGCCGAGCTCGTGCTGGAGGCGACCGCATACGGCAACCTCCTCGAGCGTGACGGCAACCGCAGTCCCCACGTCGCGCCACAGGGCCTGTACCGCGGGCGCGACGACGAGACGTGGCTGGCGATCTCGATCACCACCGACGACGAGTGGGCCGCGCTGGTCGACGCGCTCGGCCGGCCCGAGTGGGCACTCGATCCGGACCTCGCCACGTACCCCGGCCGTCGGGCCCGCCACGACGAGCTCGACGCGCGCCTCGAGGAGTGGAGCACGCAGCGCGAGCCGGCCGACGCGGCCGAGCGGCTCGTCGCGCACGGTGTGCCCGCGGCGATCGGGCGGGATCCGCGTTCGCTCATGGGCCACCCGCAGCTGCTGGCGCGCGGGTTCTACGAGGAGATCGACCATCCGATCGTCGGCGTGATGCCCACGCCGACGCTGCCGTTCCGCTTCGCGTCGGTCGACCACTGGTTGCGCACGCCGGCGCCCACGCTCGGCCAGCACAACCACGACATCCTCGTCGACGACCTCGGCCTCGACGAGGAGGCGTTCGTCGCGCTCGAGGAGACCCAGGTCATCGGCACCCGCCCCCGCGGCCTCTGACCGGATTCATTGCGGACTGGACTACCTCTACGGTCGTCAACTCCACGATGAATCCGGAATCGGGGATCGAGCTACGCGACGACGCCCTTCACCTTGAGGTCGATGACGGTGTCCCAGTCGAGACCGAGCTGCTCGGTGAGGATCTGGTCGCCGTGCTCGTTGAAGTCGGGTGACTTGCCCGGCACCGACGGGGTCTCGTCGAACTGCACCGGTGTCTCCACCAACTTGTAGGGGTAGCCGTCGTACTCGAGCTGCTGCAGGTAGCCGTTGGCGACGACCTGCGGGTCCTCGCCGATCTCGATGGTGTCCTGCACGACCGCCCACTGGCCCCGCATGCCGGTGAGGCGTTCCTTGATCTCGGCGAGCGTGTACTTCTCGATCTCGCCCCGGATGATGTCGGCGCCGACGGCAGCGTGCTCCATGAGGTGCTCGTGGGTGTCGAAGCGCGGATCAGCGACGAGGTCGGTGCGCTCGAGCCGCTCGCAGACCTCGGGCCAGTAGTGGAAGCCCTGGAGCATCGAGAACATGATGAACCGGCCGTCGGACGTGCCGAAGTAGCCGATCAGCGGGTTGAACGGTGCCGCGGGCTTGCCGGCGGGCGGTGCCTGCCAGGCCATGCCCATGTCCTGGGACACCGCGATGGTGCCGCCCATCGCCCACATCGCCGTCGACAGGAGCGAGATGTCGACGACCTTCGCCTCGCCGGTGCGCTCACGGTGGAGGAGCGCGGCGGAGATCCCGCCCGCGATGGTCATCGCGCCGATGGAGTCGCCGAACGCGGGTCCGGGCTGGTTGATCGGCTGGGGCAGGTCGGAGGGCGTCACCGAGTGCGCGACGCCCGAGCGGGCCCAGAACCCGAGGGAGTCGTAGCCGCCGGCGTCGGTGTCGGGACCGCGGTTGCCGTAGCCGGTGCCGCGCACGTAGACGATGTTCGGGTTGTGCGCCTTGATGTCGTCGACGTCGATCTGGAGGCGCGAGCGCACTCCCGCCATCTTGTTGGTGAGGAAGACGTCGGAGATCCCCGCCAGCCGGTACAGGATGTCGCGCCCCTCGTCCTTGGTGAGGTCGAGGCCGAGGCTCTTCTTGCCCCGGTTGGCGTGCTCCATCAGGACGGCGACCTTGCCGCTGAAGCCGGCGATGCCGGTCGAGCCGAGCCCGCGAGCCGCGTCACCGCGGGTGACGTGCTCGATCTTGATGACCTCCGCGCCCCAGTCGGCGAGGATGCCGGAGGCCGCGGGCACGAAGGTGTGCTCGGCCACTTCGAGGATGCGGATCCCTTCCATCACGTTCGACATGCGGCGCAGCGTAGGGGCTGCCGTGCAGTCCCGCGGTTGGACCGTGCACGGGCGGCGCGCTCGGTGGTGCCCTCCCGGGCACCCTGTGTAGCGTCGGGTGCTCGTTCCGTCTGGAGGTCAGCACATGTCCGAATCCGAATATCGCCACGTCACGTACGAGACGCTCGACGACGGGACGATCGCGCGGATCATGCTGGACCGGCCCGAGATGCGGAACGCGCAGCACCGGTCGATGCTGGTGGAGCTGAACGACGCGTTCCTGCGCGCCGAGGCCGACGACACCGTGCGCGTCGTGATCTTCGGGGGCAACGGCCCGATGTTCTCCTCCGGCCACGACACCGGCTCGAAGGAGATGTGGGAGGAGCTGCGCGGCGACAACCCCCACCCGACCGCCACCATCAACGGCGGGAGCCGCTCGGGCGCCGAGAGCCTCATGCTGCAGGAGTGGCACTACTTCTTCCAGAACACGCTGCGGTGGCGGAACCTGCGCAAGATCACCGTCGCCCAGGTGCACGGTGGTGTGTACGCCGCCGGCCTGATGCTGATGTGGGCGTGCGACCTGATCGTGGCGGCCGAGGGGACGATCTTCGCCGACGTCGTCGGCACCCGCCTCGGCATGTGCGGGGTCGAGTACTTCGCGCATCCCTGGGAGTTCGGTCCCCGCAAGACGAAGGAGCTCATGCTCACCGGTGACTCGATCGACGCCGAGGAGGCGTACCGCCTCGGCATGG
The DNA here is from genome assembly GCA_035763625.1 of Acidimicrobiia bacterium. Taxonomy (GTDB): domain Bacteria; phylum Actinomycetota; class Acidimicrobiia; order IMCC26256; family DASPTH01; genus DASUAS01. The sequence goes on along the minus strand of DASUAS010000341.1, from coordinate 4,288 downwards.
TGAGCAAGATCTTCCCCGAGGACCAGTTGGCCGAGCGCACGCTCGAGTTCGCGCGCCGCATCGCGCAGATCCCCACGATGGCGGCGCTGCTCATCAAGGAGTCCGTGAACCAGACGCAGGACAACATGGGCTTCCACAACGCGCTCAATGCGTGCTTCACCATGCACGAGCTCAACCACGCGCACTGGGCGGTCGTCCACGACGACGGCATGGCCGTCGCCAAGCTGGGTGAGGACGTGCCTGACTGGCGCGGCACGAAGCTCAAGCCCTCCCAGCGCGACACGGTGGAGGCCGCGGTCAGTGAGTGACGTCCTGCTGCGAGAGCGCCGGGGCGCGGTCGAGGTCCTGACCCTCAACCGGCCCGAGAAGCGCAATGCGCTCAACCGCGAGCTGCTCGACGGGCTGGCGGCGGCGTTCGCCGAGCTCGAGACCGACGACGACGTGCGCGTCATCGTGCTCACCGGCGCCGGTGACCGCGCGTTCAGCGCGGGCATGGACCTGGCCGAGTTCGCGTCGGGTGGGGGTGGGGGCCAGAGCGTCGCCGAGCGAGCCGAGGATGACGACGACGTCGTCGACACGTCGCGTCACCAGATCATCTCGTGGGAGTACCCCAAGCCCATCGTCGCGGCGTTGAACGGCGCGACCGTCGCCGGTGGCTTCGAGATCATGATGTGCTGCGACCTCGTGGTGGCCGCCGAGCACGTGGTGTTCGGGCTCGCGGAGGTGAAGCGGGGGCTGATGCCCGGCGGGGGCGGCACACTGCTGGCCACGCGCATCCCGATGGCGGTCGCGCTGGAGATCACCCTCACCGGGGACACCATCGACTCGGCCCGTGCGCACGAGTTGGGCCTGATCAACCGGGTCGTCCCGAGCGGGAGCGAAGTCGACGAGGCGGTCGCGCTCGCGGAGCGGATCGCGGCGAACGGCCCCCTCGCGGTGCAAGTGGTGAAGAAGCTGGTGCGTCAGGGCGCGACGCAGGGCGGTGACGCTGCCTGGCCGCGTCCGAAGGAGATCGGAGCGGTGTTCGCGAGCGAAGACGCGCGTGAAGGCGCGCTCGCGTTCGTGGAGAAGCGGCCCGCGCGGTTCGTGGGTCGGTAGGTCGACGACAAGGAGGCGACGCGATGGCGTGGGACTTCGAAACCGAGCCCGAGTTCCAGGCGAAGCTCGACTGGATCCGGAGCTTCGTCGAGGAGAAGATCGAGCCGCTCGACCTGGTCTACGGCGGGCGCGCGTTCCATCCGCTCGACGACGAGACCGGCCCGCTGGTCCGTCCGATGCAGGACGAGATCAAGGCGCAGGGCCTCTGGGCCGCGCACCTCGGTCCCGAGCTCGGCGGGAAGGGCTTCGGCCAGCTGAAGCTGGCGCTGATCAACGAGATCCTCGGCACGTCGGGCTGGGCGCCGATCGTGTTCGGCACCGCCGCGCCCGACACCGGCAACGCCGAGATCATCGCCCACTACGGCACCGAGGCGCAGAAGGCGGAATACCTGCAGCCGCTGCTCAACGGCGAGTGCTTCTCGTGCTACTCGATGACCGAGCCGCACGCCGGGGCCGACCCCAAGATGTTCAAGACCCGCGCGGTGAAGGACGGCGACGAGTGGGTCATCAACGGCTGGAAGTTCTTCTCGTCGAACGCGCGCACGGCCCGGTTCATCATCGTCATGGCGGTCACCGACCCCGACGTGAGCGCGTACCAGGGCATGTCGATGTTCCTGGTGCCCACCGACACGCCCGGTCTCGACGTGGAGCGTCACATCGGTCTCATGGGTGAGGACGAGGACGAGGGCATGCACGCCCTCATCCACTACAACAACGTGCGGGTGCCCGCCGACGCGCTGCTCGGTGGTGAGGGACAGGCGTTCGCCGTCGCGCAGACCCGGCTCGGCGGCGGTCGCGTGCACCACGCGATGCGCACGGTCGGCATCTGCCAGAAAGCGCTCGACATGATGTGCGAGCGCGCGCTCTCGCGCGAGACCCAGGGCTCGCTGCTGGCCGACAAGCAGATGGTGCAGTCCGACATCGCCGACGCGTACGCGGACCTCATGCAGTTCCGGCTGCTCGTGCTCTACACCGCGTGGGAGATCGACCGCTACCACGACTACAAGCGGGTGCGGAAGAACATCGCCACGATCAAGTTCCTCACGCCCAAGGTGCAGGAGAGCGTCATCTTCAAGGCGATGCACCTGCACGGCGCGCTCGGCGTGTCGAACGAGATGCCGTTCGGGCGCATGTGGTCGGGCATCCCGATCATGGCGACGGTCGACGGCCCGAGCGAGGTCCACAAGGTCACCGCGGCGAAGGAAGTGCTGAAGGGCTACAAGCCGGTCGACGGGCTCTGGCCGTCGGAGTGGCTCCCGGCCAAGCGGGAAGCGGCGCGCGAGAAGATCGCGCTCATGCTCGAGCACTCGGTCGGCAACTCCTGACGCGTCTGCGGTGACCGCAGCGTTCACCGCCTCTGCTTTCCACGGCATCCGGGTGCTCGACCTGGCTGTCGCGCCGCCGGGCGCGCTGGCCGCCATGCACCTGGGGGAGTACGGCGCCGAGGTGACGCGGATCGAGCGGACGCCGCACGACTCGGCGTTGTGGCGCTACGCGAACCGCACGAAGCACGTCGTCGCCGCGCGCGACGGACTGGTCGAGGAGCTCGCCGCGACGGCCGACGTCGTGGTCGTCGACCGGCCCGCATGCGAGCTCGACGCCGAGGGACTGTCGTGTACGCAGCTCCGCCGCCACAACCCGTCGCTCGTGCACGCGTGGATGCCACCGCACGCGCCGACGGGGGAGACCGCCGACCTGCCCTACGACGAGCTGCTGCTGTGGGCGTGGACCGGTCTCGCCGCGCAGCAGCCGGGCGCGACGAGCGACCATCCGGTGGCGTCGGTCGTGCCGATCATCACCTACGAGCAGGGTGCGCTCGGCGCGTGCGCGATCGGGGCCGCGTTGGTCGACCGCGCCACGCGCGGGACGGTGCACGCGTGCACGGTGTCGGGGCTGCACGCGGTGAACGCGATGAACACGTCGATCCGCATCGAGTACCCGGGCATCTTCCGGCCGTTCGGCGCCAACAAGGACGGCACCGGCGCGTCACCGCAGTTCCGCATGTACCGGTGTCGCGACGGCGTGTGGCTGTTCGTCTGCGCGCTCACGCCGTCCTTCTTCTTCAAGCTGCTCGAAGCGCTCGACCAGATGGACGTCATGCTGATCCCCGAGGTCGATGGCGAGTTCGCCAAGTTCGTCACACCTCCGGTGCAGAAGATCGCCAACGCGCGGTTCGCGGCGCGCGTGGCGGAGATGGACTCGTCTTGGTGGTCGGCGCGCTTCGACGAGCACGGGGTGCCGTACGCGCCGGTGCAGACGCGCGAGGAGTGGGCGGCGAGCGACACCGTCGCGGCCAACGACCTGTTGCTGGCGGTGCCGGGCCAGGACGGCACGGTCGGCCCGGGTGTGCCCGCGGTGCTGTCGCGCACACCCGGTTCTTTGACCGGGTCGCCGCCCGGTTCTTCGACAGGGACGGAGCGAGCGGAGGCGAGCAACGGAGGCGCGACGGCACTCCCCTTGGAAGGTCTGCTCGTCGTGGATGCGACCAAGTTCCTCGCCGGCCCGTTCGGCTGCCTCGTGCTGCAGGACCTCGGCGCGCGCGTCGTGAAGGTCGACCCGCCGGGCGGTGAGGACTTCCGCACCGTGGCCGCGGCGTCGTTCTCGGCGCTCAACCGCGACAAGGACCAGGTGTGCCTCGACCTCAAGGACGAGGCCGACCGCGACGCGTTCACTGCACTCGTGCACCACGCCGACGCGCTGGTCGAGAACATGTCGCGCCAGGTCGCCGACGAGCTGCAGCTCGATCTGGACGGGCTCCGCGCCGGCAACCCCGGGCTCGTGCACTGCCACGTCGACGGCTGGGGCGAGGGTCCGCTGGCGGGCACGCCGGGATTCGACCCGCTGCTGCAGGCCCGCAGCGGGCTGATGGTGGCGCAGGGTGGCGCGGATCATCCCGTGATCCAGCCGATGTCGCTGCACGACATCGGCACCGGCACCCTCGCCGCGTTCGGCACCATCGCCGGGTTGTACGCGCGCACCCACCTCGGCGAGGGGCAGGACGTCGACGTGACGCTGAGCCGCACGTCGGTCGCGTACCAGGGCGGCGAGTTCACCACTGCGCCCGATCTGCCGCCACCGGTGCTCGGGTACGTCGACTACGTGGGCGACGAGCCCGACCACTGCTTCGTCGCCGCGGCCGACGGCTGGCTCGCGGTCGCGGCCACCACCGAGGAGCAACGGGCCGCGTGGT
>DASUAS010000340.1:0-2266 GCA_035763625.1 Acidimicrobiia bacterium | reverse complement strand
TCGACGTCGAAGACGACGACGACGTCGCCGTGCGCGGCCAGGACCCCGGCGCGCATCGCCTCGCCGTAGTCGGCAACCGGGTGGGTGAGCACCGAGACCGCGTCGTGGTCGGCCGCGAACGTGCGTGCGTCGGCGAGGGTCGAGTCGGTCGAACCGTTCTCCACCACCAGCAGCTCGAAGGCGAAGCCGCGGTCGCGCAGCTCGCTGACCAGCACCTTGAGGGTCTGGTCGAGGAACCCCGATTCGTTGTGCGCGGGCATGACCACCGACAGCTCGAGCGCGACGCCGCGCGCCGGGAGCGGTGGGGACATGAGGGTTAGGCTACCGACCCGCTCATGGACCTCCTCACGCAGCACGCCGAGTCGAACGGCGGCCACGCGGCCGTCATCGTCGACGCCGCGGGAGGTGCCCGGCCGTCGGCGACGTCGTTCGCCGAGCTCGAGGCCGACGCCAATCGCCTCGCGCACGCGCTCCTCGCGCTGGGCGCGGAGCGAGGCGATCGCATCGCGTGGTGCGGACCGAACTCGCTCGAGGTCGTGACCGTCTTCCACGCCAGCCGCAAGGTCGGACTCACGTCGGTGCCGGTGTCGTACCGCTTCAACGCGGCGGAGATGCAGTACGTGATCGACAACTCCGACGCCACCGTCGTCGTGGTCGACGCCGAGCAGGCACCCTCGGTCGCGTCGGTGCGCGAGCAGCTGCCGAAGGTGCGGGCGGTGCTCGTCTACGGCGGCGCCGCGCCTGCGGGCTGCGCCCAATGGGACGACGTGGTCGCCGCGCAACCGGCGACGCCGGTGCCCGAGCCCACCGAGCTCGGCGGCGGCGCGGCCGGTTCCACGATGATCTACACGTCGGGCACCACGGGGAAGCCCAAGGGTGCGATGCGCACCGGCACCGACCCCGCGGCGATCGCCGCGCTCATGCAGGCGGTGCACCTCCTCGACGGGCCGCCGGTCCACCTCACGACCGGGCCGCTCTACCACTCGGGTCCGCTGTCGTTCGCGCTGTTCGCCCACGCCCTCGGGGGCACCATCGTGGTGCTGCGCAAGTTCGATCCCTCGGCCTGGCTGCGCCTGGTGAAGGAGCATCGCGTCACCGACACGTTCAGTGCGCCCACCCAGCTCAAGCGCATCGTCACGCTCCCGCCGGGCGAGCTGGCGCGGGCCGACGTGTCGTCGATGCGCACGCTGATCGCCAACGCGGCGCCGGTGCCGTACGCGCTGAAGCGCGAGTTCATCGAGAAGCTCGGCGACGGATTCCTCTACGAGGTCTACGGCTCGACCGAGCTCGGCGTCGTGACCGTCCTCCCGCCCGAGGACCAGCTCCGCAAGCCGGGCTCCTGCGGGAAGACGTACGGGCCGGTCGAGGTGCAGATCGTGCGCGACGACGGCACCGAAGCCCCCATCGGCGAGGCCGGCGAGCTGTTCATCCGCTCGTCGCTCGAGATGGACGGCTACCACCACACCGACGAGCGGCTCCCCGAACACGGTGCGGAGTGGAAGTCGGTGGGCGACGTCGCGTACCTCGACGACGAGGGCTACCTCTACATCTGCGACCGCAAGAAGGACATGATCATCTCCGGCGGGGTGAACATCTACCCGGCCGAGATCGAAGCCGTGATCCACGAGCATCCCGCGATCCTCGACGTCGCCGTGTTCGGCATCCCCGACGACGAGTGGGGCGAGCGCGTGCACGCGATCGTGCAGGCCAAGCCGAACACCACGATCGACCTCGACGACCTGCGCACGTTCGTCGACGCGCGCGTCGGCGGGTACAAGCGCCCCCGTGAGTACGAGGTGCGCGACGAGCTGCCGCGCACCGACTCCGGCAAGCTCCTCAAGCGCGTGCTGCGCGACGAGTTCTGGACCGGCCGCGAGTCCGCGGTCTGATGCGTCCGCGCGCCGTGGCTGCCGGCGTCCTCGTGATCGCGGCGGTCGTCGCGCTCGTCGTGGCGTTCACCACGGGAGGTTCGGGGAGCTCCGCGCAGGCGACCACGCCGACCGCCGCGGTCGCCACACCGCTGTGGTCGGTGCGAAGGGTCCCCGAGCCGGTGGTGGAAGCGGTCGGCGCGCAGCATCTCCAGTCGGCGCTCGACGCCGCCGCTCCGGGTGACGGCACGTGCTTCGTCGTGAACGCGGGCGACCACACGCTGGCGACCCACGGCGCCGACACCCCGCTCATCGGCGCGTCCACGCAGAAGCTCCTGGTCGCCGCGGCTGCGCTGGCCGTCCTCGGACCCGACAGCACCTTCCAGACCCGTGCCGTC
>DASUAS010000339.1:0-3317 GCA_035763625.1 Acidimicrobiia bacterium | reverse complement strand
GGCATCAGCCGCGACCCGGTCGACAAGCAGCACCAGTTCTCCGACAAGCACGGGTTCGACTACCCGTTGCTCTCCGATTCCGATGGCACGGTGGCGCGCATGATGGGCGTCGCCCGCAAGAAGACGGCCAAGCGGGTGACGTTCGTGATCGACCAGGACCGTCGTGTGGTCGAGGTGGTCAAGAGCGAGATCCGCATGAACGTCCACGCCGATCGCGCCCTCGACGCCCTCAGGAAGGTCCAAGCGAACTAGAGGAGCGCTACTCCTCTTCCTCTGCCACCACCACGACGTCTTCCTCGACGGCCACGAGGTCGCCGTCGTCGTCGGCGACCGCGAGCACCTCGTCGACGACGACGGTCCCGTCGGGACCTTCGACCGCGATCGTCTCGTCGGTGGCGAGCACGTTGCCGTCCTCGTCGACGAGGGCCTTCAGGTCGTCGACCACGACCGTGCCGTCGTCGCCGACCGCGGTGGTGACCACCTCGACCTCTTCGATGCCGGCTGAACCCTCGGTGATGTCGTCGGCCACTGTCGTCTCGCTTGCTCGTGCGCGGGATTGGCAGCCCGTAGTGTTCCACACCGTGGCCGTCCAGCTTCCGGGCTTCACCGAGTCGACGTTCACCCACGACGGGTTGAGCCGATCGGTCTACGCGGCGGGCACCGGACCCGCGGTGATCGTGATCCACGAGATCCCCGGACTGCACCCGCAGGTGGTCGCGTTCGCGCACCGGGTCGTCGACGCCGGCTTCAGCGTGCGGATGCCCTCCCTGTTCGGCACGCCCGGTCGCGAGGTGACGGTGGGCTACACCGTGTCGACGCTGGCCAAGGCCTGTGTCGCGAAGGAGTTCGCCGCGTTCGCGCTCGACCGCACGAGCCCGATCATCGGTTGGTTGCGCCGTCTCGCGGCCGAAGCGCACGAGGAGTGCGGCGGTCCCGGGGTCGGCGCGGTGGGGATGTGCTTCACCGGCGGCTTCGCGCTCGGGATGATGGTCGACGACACGATGCTGGCGCCGGTGCTGAGCCAGCCTTCGCTGCCGTTCCCCGTCTCGGCCGCGCGCCGTCGCGCGGTCGGCATCAGCGACGCCGACCTCGCGCTCGTGAAGGCGCGTGCCGCGCAGGGCGCGTGCCTCCTCGGGCTGCGCTTCACCGAGGACCGCGCGGTGCCGGACGCGCGCTTCGACACGCTGCGGCGTGAGTTGGGCGACGCGTTCATCGCGGTGGAGCTCGACTCCTCGAAGGGGAATCCACACGGGATCCCGCGCACCGCGCACTCGGTGCTCACGCAGCACTTCGTTGACGAGCCCGGTCATCCGACGCGCGAGGCACTCGACCGGGTGCTCGAGTTCTTCGCCGAGCGGCTCCGCCCGTCGGCCCCGTAGCGAGCATGGCCGAACCGCGGCGGCAGGTCGCGTCGTACACGCTCGAGCAGATGGGCGCGTGGGTCGAGCTCTTCTACGACCTCGTCTTCGTCGCCGCCATCCTGGTGTTCAGCTCGGCGGTGTCGCACCTCCACGACGCCGATCGCATCCTCTGGGTCGTGGCGGTGTTCTGCGCGGTGTGGTGGGTGTGGCTCTCCACCACGATGTTCACCAATCGCTTCCACATGGCCGATGTGGTGCACCGCGGACTCGTGCTCGCACAGATGATCCTGGTGGCGCTGGTCGCGATGGAAGCACGAGGCGGCATCGCCGACGACGAGGTGTTGCTGCTCTGCACCTATGCCGCACTCGTGGCGATCATCGCGGTCATGTACGCGCGCGCTGCGCTCGCGCACTTGCCGCATGCTCGCTTCGCCCGACGACTCGCCGGCGTCCATGCGGTCGCGGCGGTGATCTTCGTCGCGTCGGCCGCGCTGCCCGAGGATGGGCGCATCGTCGGCGCCGCCATCGGCATGCTGGTGATGATCGCCCCCGCGGCCCGGCGTTCGATCCGTCTCGTCGACTTCCCGCCCATCGACGAGGAGCACCTCCTGGAGCGGCTCGGCGCGTTCACGATCATCGTGTGCGGTGAGGCGTTCGTGAAGGTCGCCATCGCGGTGAGCAACAGCACGGTCAACGGCATCGACGTCGTCGCCCTCGCGTTCCAGTTCATCCTCACGTTCGCGCTCTGGGCGTCGTACTTCGAGGACATCCCGTTCGCGGGCATCGATCAAGATCGCTTCGCGGCGTGGATCTTCTTCCACCTGTTGATGCAGCTGGGCATCGCGGGGACCGCCATCGGCGTGTCGAAGCTGGTGGCGGCGGGGTTCTTCGACCACCTCCCCGCCGAGGACATCCTCGAGATCATGGCGACCCTCGCGATGGTGTACGTCGGCCTGGCCGGGATCGGGGTCGCGACGCGCCGCCGGCCGCGCCGGCCGCTGCTGCTGCTCCGGCTGGGCACCGCGTTGCTGGTCGGGGTCATCGGGTTCGTGGCGTGGAAGGTCCCGTGGTTCGAGCTGCTCGAGGGGGTGGCCATGCTCACCGTCGCTGCGCTCGTACACGCGTACTTCGTGGCCCGCCTCCGCTCCGACACCGACGTGATGCCCGCGACCGTCCCTCTCTGAGTGGCGAAAACGTAGAGTCCGGGTCGTGCCGTACTCCATCGTCCGCTTCAACTGCATCCAACCCGGCCTCGAGCCCACCGAGATGGCCGCGCGCTACCAGGCGTTCGTCGACATGGCCGGCTACGCCGACGAACACGGCCTGCAGGCGATCTCCCTCGAGGAGCACCACGGGGCCGAGAACGGATGGAGCCCGTCGCCGCTGGTCATGGCCGGCCTCGTGTTCGGTCGCACGAAGAAGATCATGGCGACCCTCAACGCGCTCCTCGCGCCGTTGCACGACCCGCTCCGCCTCGCCGAGGACATCGCGGTGCTCGATCTCGCCAGCGGCGGGCGCTTCGTGGTCACCGCGGGCATCGGCTACCGAGAGAGCGAGTACGAGGCGCACGGCAAGGACTGGGCCGGGCGCGGCGCGCTGCAGGACGAGGCGATCGACACCATGCTCAAGGCATGGACCGGCGAGCCGTTCGAGTACCGCGGCACCACGGTGCAGGTGACCCCACGGCCGTTCACCCAGCCGCATCCCATCCTCATGCTCGGCGGTTCGAGCAAGGTCGCGGTCCGGCGCGCGGCGCGCTTCGGGCTGCCGTACCTGCCGCCCGCGAACCTGCCCGAGCTCGAGGCCTACTACTACGAGCAGTGCCAGGAACACGGCACGCAGGGCTTCTGCGCGATGCCTCCCGAGCACACCGCGATGACCTTCGTCGCCGAGGATCCCGATCGTGTGTGGCGGGAGCTCGGGCACCACTTCTTCGAGGAGTCCTCCACCTACGCG
>DASUAS010000338.1:0-8681 GCA_035763625.1 Acidimicrobiia bacterium | reverse complement strand
ACCCAACCTCGAAGCTCGCGCGCGCGACGCGCGCTACGCGGCGCTCGAGCACGCGCGGGTCGACGTCGGTGCCGACGTCGTGCTCGTCGGGCACACCGCCGACGATCAGGCCGAGACGGTGCTCCTCAACGTGCTGCGGGGCGCGGCGGCGACCGGGCTCGCCGGCATGGCTCCCTGTCACGGCACGCTGATGCGCCCGCTCCTCGACGTGCGGCGCGCCGACACGCGCGCGGTGTGCGCCGGGCTCGACCTCGACGTGCTCGTCGACCCCATGAACGACGATCGCGCGTTTCGGCGCGTCGCCATCCGTCACGACGTGCTCCCCCTCCTGTCGTCGCTGGCCGAGCGCGATCTCGTGCCCGTGCTCGCGCGCCAGGCCGCGATCCTGCGATCGGATTCCGAGTACCTCGACGAGCTCGCCGCGAACATGTGGCCCGGTGTCGACGGGGCCCGCGCCGCGGCACTGGCTGCACTGCCCGAGCCACTGGCCCGCCGCGCGGTGCGCCGGTGGCTGGGCGCGCCGCCGCCTTCGATGGCCGAGGTCGAACGGGTGCTGGCGGTCGCGGCCGGGGACGCGCGCTCGACGCAGCTCGCCGGCGGTCGCGCGGTGCGGCGTTCGGCCGGTGTGCTGCGGTTCGACGTCGGCTAGCTTCACCGCTCGTGGACCTGAGCGCGATCGGCGGCACGGTCGTCGGTGAGGACGAGCTGCAGGCGCGCATCCGTGATCTCGGGAAGGAGATCACCGCCGACTACGAGGGGCGACCGCCGTTGCTCGTCGGTGTGCTCAAGGGTGCGTTCGTGTTCATGAGCGATCTGTCGCGCGCGATCGACCTGCCCGTGGAGTTCGACTTCATGGCGGTGTCGTCGTACGGATCCGCGACGCGCTCGAGCGGCGTCGTGCGCATCCTCAAGGACCTCGACCTCGATCTCACCGATCGGCACGTCCTGATCGTCGAGGACATCGTCGACTCCGGGCTCACGCTCGCGTACCTGCGCAAGAACCTCGCCGCGCGCAGTCCCGCCTCGATGGAAGTGTGCGCGTTGCTCGTGAAGGCGGGTCTGCAGCGCGTCGAGCTCGACCTGAAGTACGTCGGCTTCACGATCCCGCCCGCGTTCGTCGTCGGCTACGGACTCGATATGGGAGAGCGGTTCCGCAACCTCCCCTACATCGCCGAGTACGCCGGCCCCGAACTGGTCTGACGGCGCCCTGACCACGCCCTGAGTCTGCGCGAATCGCCCGGAAAGGGCCTCACGACGAGCAGGTAGATTGGTGCAGCTTTCGTCCGTCTCACGGAGGGGCCGTGTCCAAGCAGCGTCGGAGCCTGGTGATCGTCGTCGTCGTGGTCGCGGTCGTGGCTGCGGTGTTCGGCTACCGCGCGCTCACGAAGTCCGACGGGCCCGAGAAGATCGCGCTCGACCGCTACACGCGCCAGCTCGAGGACGGCAAGGTCAAGAGCGCGACCATCCACGACAAGGACCACACCGTCACCGGTGAGCTGACCAACGGCACCAAGTACACGGTCGACTACCCGTCGCAGTACACCGCGCGACTCACCCAGGACGTCGTCGACGCCGGGATCCCGAAGTTCGACACCGACCACCAGAGCCAGAGCGCATGGCTCAACCTGCTCTACGGGTTGCTCCCGTTCGTGCTGCTCGCACTGGTGCTGATGTGGGTGCTCGGACAGGTGCAGGGCGGCGGCGGGCGCGTGATGGGCTTCGGCAAGGCGCGGGCCAAGACGCTGAGCAAGGACCAGCCCAAGGTCACCTTCGCCGACGTCGCCGGCCTCGACGAGGCGGTCGAGGAGCTCGAGGAGATCAAGGAGTTCCTCGAAGCACCGGCGCGCTTCCAACAGATGGGCGCCAAGATCCCGAAGGGCGTGCTGCTCTACGGTCCGCCGGGCACCGGTAAGACCCTGCTGGCCAAGGCGGTCGCGGGCGAAGCCGGCGTGCCCTTCTTCTCCATCAGCGGCTCCGACTTCGTCGAGATGTTCGTGGGCGTCGGTGCGTCTCGCGTGCGCGACCTCTTCGAGCAGGCGAAGGCCGCGGCGCCGGCGATCGTGTTCGTCGACGAGATCGACGCGGTCGGGCGCCACCGTGGCGCCGGTCTCGGCGGCGGCCACGACGAGCGCGAGCAGACGCTCAACCAGCTGCTCGTCGAGATGGACGGCTTCGACCAGAAGCAGGGCGTGATCCTGCTGGCGTCCACCAACCGGCCCGACATCCTCGACCCCGCGCTGCTCCGCCCGGGCCGCTTCGATCGCCAGATCGTGGTCGACCGACCCGACCTCGAGGGCCGCAAGGCGATCCTCGCGGTGCACGGCAAGGAGAAGCCGCTCGCGCCGGGGGTCGACCTCGACGTGATCGCCCGGCGCACGCCCGGCTTCACCGGCGCCGACCTCGCCAACCTCATGAACGAGGCGGCGCTCCTCTCGGCTCGTCACCACCTCGATCTGATCGGCCTGCCCCAGCTGGAAGAGGCGATCGACCGCGTCATGGCCGGCCCCGAGCGTCGCAGCCGGCTCATCTCCGAGCGTGAGAAGCGCGTCATCGCGTACCACGAGGGAGGCCATGCGCTGGTCGCGCACGCGCTCCCCAACACCGACCCGGTGCACAAGATCTCGATCATCCCGCGCGGCCGTGCGCTCGGCTACACGCTCACGCTCCCGACCGAGGACAAGTTCCTCGTGACCCGCAGCGAGCTCGTCGACGAGCTCGCGATGCTGCTCGGCGGACGCACCGCCGAGGAGCTGATCTTCACCGAGCCCACGACCGGAGCACAGAACGACATCGATCGTGCCACCACGATCGCCCGGCAGATGGTGACCGAGTTCGGCATGAGCGATTCGCTCGGCCCGATGCGCTTCGGTCACCCGCAGGGCGAGGTGTTCCTGGGCCGCGACTTCACCAGCACACCCGACTACTCCGAAGAGGTCGCCGCGAGCATCGACGCCGAGGTGAGGATGCTCATCGAGCGCGCGCACGGGGCTGCGCAGCAGGTGCTCACCGACAACCGCGAGATCCTCGACCTCCTCGCGCTCGAGCTCATGCGCCACGAGACCCTCGAAGCCGAACGGGTGCAGGAGCTCTTCGCCGACGTCCGCATGTGGGACGCCGACCGCGACGGTGCGCAGCGCTCGAGCGTGCGGCCCGAAGGCGCCTCGCCCGCTCCGAGCCGGAACAACGCGGCCGCGGCGACGCAGTCCGATCCGAGCCGTCGCCCCGGAGCGTCCGCGTGACCGATGCCAGTCCGCTGAAGCCGGTGCCCGACGCAGACGCCGCGTCCGCGCCGTCGATCGACACCGGGCGCATCGAGCGCGCGGTGCGCGAGATCCTCGAGGCAATCGGTGAGGATCCTGATCGCGACGGTCTGGTCCGCACCCCGACGCGCATCGCGCACATGTACGAGGAGATCTTCGCCGGACTCCACGAAGACCCGTCGCACCACCTCACGGTCACCTTCGAGGCCGACCACGACGAGATGGTGATGGTGCGCGACATCGCGGTGACGAGCGTGTGTGAACACCATCTCGTCCCGTTCGCCGGCCGCGCCCACGTCGCGTACATCCCGGGGAGCGACGGGCGCATCACCGGGTTGTCGAAGATCGCCCGGCTCGTCGACGGCTTCGCCAAGCGGCCGCAGGTGCAGGAGCGCCTCACCACCCAGATCGCCGACGCGCTGGTCGACACCCTCGATCCGATCGGCGTGCTGGTGATGATCGAGGCCGAGCACTTCTGCATGTCGATGCGGGGGGTGAAGAAGCCCGGCTCGCTCACCATCACGTCCGCGGTGCGGGGCCTCTTCAAGAGCAACGCCGCCACGCGCGCCGAGGCGATGAGCCTCATCACCTATCCGGGGAACCGCCTGTAAGCCGCGAACCACCCGCGCGCTCGCCAAAGGGACGGCTCCGCCCCCGACCCGAGACCGATATCCTGCCCGCAATGTTCGCCTGGTCCGACGTCTGCGGTGAGCGTCCCGCCGTGATGGGCATCGTCAACGTCACGCCCGACTCGTTCTCCGACGGCGGCCGGTTCCTCGACCCCGATGCCGCCGTCGCCCACGGGCTCGAGCTGGCCGCGGCCGGCGCCGACGTGCTCGACGTCGGCGGCGAGTCCACCCGTCCCGGCGCGGCCCCCGTCGACGAGGACGAGGAGCGGCGGCGGATCCTGCCGGTCGTCGAACGCCTGGCGGCCGACGCCGGCGTCCCGGTCAGCATCGACACGGGCAAGGCCGCGGTCGCGGCCGCCGCGCTCGACGCGGGTGCCACGGTCGTCAACGACGTCACCGCCGGTGCCGATCCCGCGATGTTCGACGTGGTCGCCGACGCCGGTGCCGGACTCGTGCTCATGCACATGCAGGGCGAGCCGCGCACGATGCAGCTCGACCCGCACTACGACGACGTCGTCGTCGAGGTCGGCGACTTCCTGCTCGAGCGCGTCGCCCGCGCCCGGCGCGTGGGCGTCGAAACCGACGCGCTGTGCGTCGATCCCGGTCTCGGGTTCGGCAAGACCGCCTCGCACAACCTCGAGTTGTTGGCGCGTCTCGACGAGCTCGTGGCGCGCGTCGACGTACCGGTCATGGTCGGGCCGTCGCGCAAGGCCTTCATCGCCCGTCTGCTCGGTGACGACCTGAGGGTGCGCGACGACGGCACGCTCGCGATCGCGGTGTGGGCCGTCGACCGAGGAGCGCGGGTCGTGCGCGCGCCCGCTGCCGGCGCCGTCGTCGACGCCCTCCGTCTGCTCACCGCGATGGATGCGATCGACGCGGAGGCTGTGGCGTGAAGGGACGGTGGGCCCAAGGCCTCGAACCGCGCGCGTTCTGCTGGATCATCAAAGACCGGCTGGCGGCGTCGGAGCGTCCTGGTGGGTTCGCCCGCAACCACCGGAAGGTGCGCCGGCAGGAGGAGCTGATCTGGCTCATCGGCCACGGCTTCACGCGCATCCTCTCGATGCTCGACTCGCCGCACAACCTCCACGCTTACGACGAGGCCGGCATCCCCCACGCCCACCTGCCCATCGGCCGCCACGACGAGTGGCCCGAGACCCTGCCGCGCCTCTACGCCACGCTCGCGTCCTGGCTGGCCGATCCCGACGAACGGGTGCTGATCCACCACGAGGAGTTCGGCGACCGCCTCCTCGGCGTGCTCGCCGGGTACCTCCTCTATGCGGGCCTCGTCACCGAGGGACCGCACGCGACCGTCGTCATCGAGAAGATCACCGGCCGCCAACTCGGTTCGGTGGCGCGCGAAGTCGTCGCGGTCACCGTCGACGAGGGGATCGTGTCCTCGGAGAGCCGACCGAGCGGCCCCGCTCGGAGCTGACCATGGGAACGATCGTCATCAAGGGGCTGCGCGAGCTGGGTGTGCACGGTGTGCTGCCCGAGGAGCAGACCCGCCCGCAGCCATTCGAGGTCGACGTCGAGCTCACCGTCGATCTCACCGCGGCCGGTGAGACCGACGCGCTCGACGACACCGTCGACTACTCCGCGGTCGCGGAGGCGGTGAGCCGGGTCGTGAAGTCGGAGCGGTACTACCTGCTCGAGCGCCTGGGCACCCGCATCGCCGAGGTGTGCCGGGTCGACGAGCGCGTCACCGGCGTCACGGTGACGGTGCGCAAGCTGCATCCGCCCGTGCGCGCGATGGTCGACCACGTCGCGGTCTGCATCGAGCAGTGACGCGCGCGCTCGACCCGCGGCGCGCCCACCTCGGGATCGGGTCGAACCTCGGCGACCGGCTCGCCCACCTGCAGCTGGCGGTCGACGTGCTGGCGGAGACCGCGGGCGTCACCGTCGTCGGAGTGTCGCCGGTCTACGAGACCGCGCCCGTGGGCGGTCCCGAGCAGCCCGACTTCCTCAACGCGGTCGTCGCCGTCGACACGACCCTCACCGCCCACGAGCTGCTGCAGGTCGCGCGCGACATCGAAGCGGCCGCCGAGCGCGTGCGCACGGTGCGCTGGGGCCCGCGCACCCTCGACGTCGACGTCCTGCTCGTCGGCGACGAGCGCATCGACGATCCCGACCTCGTCGTCCCGCACCCACGGATGACCGAGCGGGCTTTCGTGGTGGTGCCCCTCGCCGATCTCGAGCCCGAGTGGCGGTCGCGCATCCCTGCCGACAGCGACTCCGTGCATCCGACCCGTCTAGCATTGAGACTGCCCGAGTAGACCGGCACCCGTACGGGGCTGGAACGAAGCGGCGAGACAGGACGACCAGCGTGGTGCAACCCAGCCGATCAACGGCCCCATCGTCGGCCCGTGCGCCGGGCGCGTTCGCCCTCGTGGGCCCCGGGCGCGCGGGGATGACGCTCGCGGTCGCCCTCACCGCGCGCGGGTGGACGCCGGTGGCGGTCGCCGGTCGGCGGGTCGACGCCCCCTCGACGGTCGCGGCGGCCGCGCGGCTGGGCGCGACGGCGACCTCGGTCGCCGACGCCGGTCGGTCGGCCGACCTCGTGCTGGTGGCCACACCCGACGCCGCCATCGCCGAGGCCGCCGCTGCGCTCGCCCCCGGGCTGCGGCCGGGTGCGCTGGTCGTGCACCTCTCCGGTGCGTGCCCGCTCGACGAGCTCGACAAGCTCGCGGTGCAGCGGCCCGACGTCGTGCTCGGCGCCCTCCATCCGCTCCAGTCGCTGCCGTCGATCGAGGTCGGCGTCGAACGCCTGCCCGGCTCGTGGTGCGCGATCGAGGGACCGCCCGCGGTCGAGCGTCTCGCGCTCACGCTCGGTCTGCGTCCGTTCCGCGTGGAAGCCGGCGAACGCGCCCGGTACCACGCCGCGGCGACGATCGCGTCCAACCACCTGGTCGCGCTGCTCGGCCAGGCGCTCCGGGTGGCCGACACCGCCGGGGTCCCGGCCGAGGCGCTCCTCCCGCTGGTTCGGGCGAGCGTCGACAACGTCGACGCGCTGGGCGATGCCGGTGCGCTCACGGGACCCGTCGCGCGGGGCGACGTCGACACCGTCATCCGGCACCTCGACGCGCT
This sequence comes from Acidimicrobiia bacterium, assembly GCA_035763625.1. Taxonomy (GTDB): domain Bacteria; phylum Actinomycetota; class Acidimicrobiia; order IMCC26256; family DASPTH01; genus DASUAS01. The sequence goes on along the minus strand of DASUAS010000338.1, from coordinate 1,708 downwards.
GCCCGACGACGAGCGGGCGGCGTACCGCGCGCTCGCCGCCCAGGCGCTGCGCCTCAGCGGTCGCGACGACGCGACGCTGCGCGCGCTGCTCGAAGACGGCGGAGATCGCGCGTCGTGATCACGCTCACCACCGTCGCCGAGGTGCGCGCCGCGTGCGACGCGGCGCGGGCCCGCGGCGATCACGTCGGTTTCGTCCCCACGATGGGCTTCTTCCACGAGGGCCACCGGTCGCTCATGCGCGCCGCGCGTGCTGACAACGACGTCGTGGTGGTGAGCCTGTTCGTGAACCCCACGCAGTTCGGTCCCCACGAGGATCTCGGCGCATACCCGCGCGACCCCGAGGGCGACCACGCCGTCGCCGAGGCCGAGGGCGTGGACGTGCTGTTCGTGCCGACCGTCGACGAGATGTATCCGGCCGGAGCCCGCACCACGGTGCACGTCGCCGGGCTCACCGAGGGTCTCTGCGGCGCGAGCCGGCCCGGTCACTTCGACGGCGTCACCACCGTCGTGGCCAAGCTGTTCTCGATCGTCGGCCCCTCGCGCGCGTACTTCGGCCGCAAGGACGCGCAGCAGCTGGCCGTCATCCGCCGCATGGCCAGCGACCTCGACCTGCCGGTCGACGTGGTCGGCTGCCCGCTGGTGCGCGAGCACGACGGCCTCGCGCGCTCGAGTCGCAACGTGTACCTCGACGCCGACGACCGGCAGGCGGCCACCATCCTCTCCGGCGCGCTCTTCATGGCATCGGAGGCCGTCGTCCGCGGGCAGCGCGATGCCGCCGCCATCCGCCAGCTCGTCGTCGACATGGTGGCGCACGCGCCGGCGGTCCGGCTCGACTACGTCGAGGTCGTCGACGCCGCCACGCTGGAACCGGTGGCGCAGATCACCACCGACACGCTGGTTGCACTGGCCGCGTTCGTGGGCAAGGCTCGGCTGATCGACAACGTCACGATCACGTTCCCGGCCGGCGTCCCCACCCCCGACCTCGGCGTGCTCACCGCATCGTCCCTGCAGGAGGCAGACCACTGATGCAACGGATCATGATGAAGTCGAAGATCCACCGCGCCACCATCACCGGTGCCGATCTCAACTACGTCGGTTCGATCACCCTCGATTCCCGTCTCATGGAGCTCGCCGACATCCGCGAGCACGAGCAGGTGCACGTGCTCGACATCGACAACGGCGCCCGCTTCGAGACCTACGTCATCCCTGGCGGTCCGGGCGACGTCGTCCTCAACGGGGCCGCCGCGCGTCTGGTGCACCCGGGTGACAAGGTGATCGTCATCACCTACGCCCAGTACGACGAAGCGGAGCTCGCGAACCACGAGCCGCGAGTCGTGCACGTCGACGAGCACAACCAGCCGTCGGTGCAGTCCGTCCGCGGGGTCGCGCCGTAGCTCGGCGCCGTCGCCCCGAGTCGTCGTTCCTCATGGCCGAACTCCCCGTGTCGGATCTCCTCGTGCTCGGCAGCGGTGTCGCCGGGTTGTCCGCCGCGGTGCGCGCCCGGCGTGAGGGCATGTCGGTCACCGTCGTCACCAAGGGCGAGCTCGGCTGGTCGGCCACGCGCTACGCGCAGGGCGGTGTGGCCGCCGCCCTCGACCCGACCGACGACTCGCCCGAGCTCCACGGCTCCGACACCCTTGCCGCGGGCGGAGGCCTCTGCGACGCCGACGCCGTGCGCATCCTCGCCAGCGAGGGCCCCGCGCGCGTG